>NZ_JBFLVD010000034.1:0-38499 GCF_040750395.1 Scandinavium sp. UTDF21-P1B | reverse complement strand
GATTATCCGTGGCGATTCAGATATTGTTTATAAAGCCTTTCCCATTGAAGTTGAGAGATGTATTGCACAAGACACCATAACCAGTCCGATTCTTAAATGCTGAAAGTAATTTATGAAGATTACTATTTGTTGCAGTTGTAACAGTCTGAATACGCGCAGTACCATTAACATGCGTGACTGCTGCAAGGGCTTCAGTCTTTGCTCTATGCGTAAAGAGCATATATGGGCTTTCGTTATTACAGCCGAACCACTTTTCAGCGTCCTCCAAAAGACAAACTGGAGCAATTGGGCGAAATTGTTCACGTTGTTTGATTTCGTTTAAACGAACCCTGGTACTTTCCTGAAAAGGAGCAGCAAGGATGGACCTGTTGCCCAGCGCGCGTGGACCTATTTCATATTTTCCATTCACCCAACAAAGGATGAGATCGTTAGCCAACATATCAGCAATCTGATCATTGTCGACATTATAGACGTCATATTTCTCTGAGCAGAATGTATTATCCGATCTAAAATCTAATCCGCTGTAAACATCCCATTCAATCTTAGGATTACCTGTAAAATAGAACTGAGCATCAATCGCAGTGCCTATAGCAACACCGGAATCGTTAGCTACAGGAGGAACGAAAACTTCAGAAAAAAGGTTTGTCCCCCTCCATTTAGTATTCCAGTCACAGTTCAGACCGCATCCACCAGCAATAATAAGTGGTTGCCTTTTCTTTAAGTTGTCTTTTGCAAACTGATAAAAAACATTAAACAGTGCATCACTATATATCCCGGTAAAGTTACGAAATTCTTTATCGTCCAGACCAACATTATAGTGCGAAGCTTTTTCAATATTCGCATAGTCGCTAAGTTTTCTGGCTGGGCCATTCAACAGAAAGTCGATGAGTTCTTGTTCTTCCGGAGACGCTATACTTCTCTTTGAAAAAGATGCTAACGCCATAAGTTTCCCGGCATCTGAGAAGCGAGGGTAGGCACTGTCTTTGGAAAAGCCAGGATCGGCTAACCCATAAACAATACCATAGCGGTTACCAGGCTGATTTTGAACATCGCCAATGAGCGTTATATTCAGATCTGCATCTAATTCGTAGAATGCTCCGATTCCTCCCTCCCATACCAAAGCATAACAGGATGTTCCTTTTGGTAAGTCTGACATGCCAAATGCACAAAGTATGTGTGCTCGCTCGTGAGAAGACGAAAAATATTTAATTTTCTTCTTTAGGAATCGTCTTTCTGAAACCATGACATCTGTATCTGATATACCCCGATAACCAACGTTAATTTTCGAACCATTTAAATATTCATCATGATCCCGGGGCCATCATCCTCCTGCGCAAATTACATCTGGTATATCGTCGATTTCACCAATAGCATCTAATACGTCTGAAATACCCAGTGGAGAATAGCGATGATTAGAATCTTTTTCTGCTTCAATAGACATAATTAACCGCCCATTCTCCAGAAATGCCACAGCACCATCATGACCAGGATTATAAGAGAGAATCCTCATTAATTCATAACCTCTATATGTAATTAAAAGTTAGCCTTCCATTCTTACTTGTATTAGTTTATGCTTTTTCAACGAACAATATCGCTGGCTTTACAGATACACTTAGATGCATATTTTTGTCATCCCTAAACTTCCTTCACATTGAATTAGAAAATCGTTTTTCTGTTATGAAATTTCTTAATTCCCAGTCGTCTGGCCTGATTTTTAATTGCTGCCACAGTTCGGTGGGGTAACTTTTTGGCAACGTCTGAACCTGGGTAAGGATAGTATTCTCGCAACATTTCGATTTCTTCAGGTGACCAGTTCAGAGACTCTCTTACCCCCATTTTATGTGCCTGTATACCTATTGCTCCCTTAGTACGTCCCGGAAGCAGGGCTTGTACACGCGTGATCCATGCGCCAGAACCGTAATGAGCCCGCAATATTTCCAGTTCCCGCTCTGTCCAGGGAACGTTGACGGTTTCAGGTCGCTTTGCCTGGCCCATTTTTCTGACCATATCAGCGACGCCCTTGGCGCTCCGGCCCAGCGATGCCGCTATTCCCACAATGGGTATACTGCCATGATGCGCCTCAAGATACCGCAGCTCCTCGTCGCCCCAGGAGGAGTTCGTCACGCCCATTAGGCTTGCCTGAATGCGAATTGCATATATTGTTCTCCCTGGCAGAAGCGAATGAACAAAAGTAATACCCTTGCAATAATTCCCACGAATAAGCGCCAGTTCCTCTTCCGGCCACACCGGGGGCCGGGGAGTGGATAACCCTAATTTTCGCGCCAGTCCTCTCACGGCTCCTGCGCTTCTCCCCAACGTATCACCGATGTCCTGAGCAGAAAATTTTCCATAATTATTTTCAAGATAACTCATCTCTTTTACTGTCCATGGGGACAGATGGTTTCGGCCTCGCCGCGTCTTCTCTGACATCGGATCTTATCCTTACTCCGGTGATAGCTCTGTTGCAAATTCTGTCAGCAGACATTGACAGTAATCTGATCAACCCAGTGTATTTTTTCACAATAACAAAATGCGGGTAACAGCCTACTGGCCTGCCGTCACCGTCGAGTAGCTAGTGATTAACTGCTTCAGGCGCAGCTCTGTCTGGATTTTTTGCTCGGACGGGATCATCCCTGAGTTTTCCCGAATGCTCATCTGCCGCAGCTGTTCTTCAACGGGCACTGTTTTACTGAATGCCTGGGTAGCAGCAAACATCTGTGATTTCAGCTCGCTGACGGTAATATACTTTCCTTTTTGCCTATCCAGAGTATTGAGCTGTACCGTCAGCTCCTGCAGTTTGAGCATACCCTCATGCCATCCATTCATTGCATCAGTTGACAATGTTGAGACGTTAACCTGTTGCTGCCAATGCTGTGTCAGAGGCTTAGCCTGCTCCGGCCACAACGACTGAACCTGTTCGATAAGTTTTCTGGCGTAAGTGATATTCCAGTCAGGAGGTAATTTATCCAGCCGGGCAAGTTGCTGCTGTGTCTGGGCGATAAGATCCTTCGGTAAGGTAGTCTGCTGACGCAACAAATCCAGTTGTTCTGCTGTAAGTGGTGCGGGTAACGGTGCCAGGGATGCCGCAAGCTGAGTCTGTAGCGGGTCTGGCCGGTGAAGAAAATGCCAGCTCCATACCGTTGCTGCACTTACCACCAGCATGGTACACATGCCGGCAGCAAAGGACTTCCACTGTTTAACCGGTGCAGGCGTTGTCGACAACACCTCCACGTTCGGCTGCTGTTCCGGTTCCGCAACGTAAACCCACTTCACTGCACTCTCTGGCGTATCTTCATCCGGTCCACCAGCGAAGTCTCTCGTGGATGCTGTCACATCATTCATCACTGTGGCAGGCAACACGATACCCGGCTTAATATTCGACCCGGTGCCGGTTATACCATCGCTGTTTTCCAACCGGACAGCACAGTTGTGCATCTGAGTACGCAACGTATCGAGCTGGCTCAGATGCTTAAGCTCCAGACGCTGCAGCACCTCTCCCAGAGCGGCAAGCAACTGCTCTGCCCGGTACAATTGGCTGAGGTCACTGTAATTCAGCGGGAGCGAACGCATTCGTTGCTGCAGGCGCTGACTCAGACTGCTGAGGATTTCCATCCGGGCATGGACTGGCTGAGGCCACAGTGCCCCCCACTGATGACGTATCAATGTCTCGAGTATCGTCAACCCTTCATTGAGCCCGAATAAGCCGGCCAGTTGCGTACGTGCAAGCGTATACCAGGCCGTAGTCTGTAGCTCCACTCCGTTCTGCCCGAACAGTGAGAGGCAGAGTTTCTCAACATAATGCCAGTTCACATCCGGGCGAGCCGGATGTGTCAGCTTACTCAGCTCATCACGCAGGGCGGCATAATCCGGTAGCGTGCGCGGGTCACCACCGGTTTTTAACGTTTTATGCATAGTCATCCTGTTGCTCCTGCAAATCCACGCCGGCAAATTTTGTCAGTTGACGACTGATGCTGTTTTCTTTGTTGCAGGTCACCAGCAGCGAACGCGTCGCACGGGTAAACGCAACATAAAGCGCCGGAATGGCTTCCGACTCATCCTCAGCACCTTTATGAACAAAAGACGCATTGATGACGGCAACGTAAGGAAATTCGAGACCTTTACTGCTCTGGAAGGTCATGAGATGTACAACATCGTCACGATGTGAATAGGATTTTTTATCCCCGGAGGTAAAGCTAATGGCGGTGGGTATCTTATGCTGTTCCAGCAATACGGTGAGCCTGTCTGCTGAATAACGTGTCGGGCACAGCACAGCCATATCTCCCCAGCGGCCCGCAACCGCGTGTTGCTCCTTCAGCCATCCCACAACACGACGGGCCTCCTCCGCTTCAGACTGGCATAATTCAATATCAGGAATATCACCCTCCTCTCCGCAGGCTTCCGGCAGCACCAGAGGGAGCTCCTGATTATGATGACTGTCAAAATAGTCGCGTGAGAAGGCGTAAGCGAAATTGAGAATGCGGCAGGGATTACGATAGTTAACCCGAAGGACAGACGTGCGCCCCTGGGCCTGGATACCCACACTCGCCAGCGAAAAGTTAAGTGCTCTCTCACGTCGGTACAGTGACTGGGCATCATCGTACATCAGCAACAGCGAACGGGTTGTGTTATCAAACAGTCGGGCGATTAATGAAAGCCAGCGCCGGTCGAAATCATGTCCCTCGTCAATCAGCACGGCATCATAACCACTGTCTGTCACGGCGCCGCTGTTAACCGCATTTTCCAGGGCGGTAAAACAGTTATCAAAGAACAGCCCTTCCCGGCTCACATTGAGTTTGAATTTTCGTGCAGCACTCGCGCACCAGTCGTGGAAATGATACACGTGCACTTTATCCGACAGCCCTCTTTCGGCAATGCATTCACGGATATAGTTTGCCAGGATAATATTAAAACACAGCACTAATACAGGACGCGTTGTCGTTTCTGAAAGATACAGACAACGGTAGAGTAAAATAAGTGTCTTGCCGGAACCCGCCACGCCATGTATGACGCGGTGCCCTTCCCCGAGATTACGGGCCAGAACCTCCTGCTGCAGGTCCATTACCCTGCAGACCTGATTACTTTTTTTCTTCGTCCGAATCGCAATCTCCGGGAACAGGTGCTGGCGTAGAATATCCCTGACAGCCGGAGTGACTGCCGGTCTGAAACGGGTGGTAAACAATCCCGAAAGTTTAGAACGAAACGCGGAAACAGAGACAGACTCAGTCATTTCATCCTGACAAATCGTCAGTGCCTGGGGAAATATGGATTCCACTGCCCCGTCGGCTGAGAGGGAGGTCAGTTGTTGGCGGGTGATATTGGTAAAAACAACACCATAAGCCCAGGCAATATTGAGCTTACCTTTGTACAGGCCGGTATTTTGCTGCAGTTTCGGTTGACGGGATAACGATTCGACGGTCGCACAGGCATACTCCCTGACCTGTACCAGCGGATTTTGTTCCTGTTTTTGTCCCTGTGCAGTCAGGAGAGTCACAGTCTGCGGGTCAATATGCTGAAGGGTGCTCAGCTTCCAGTCTTTGACTTCAAGAAAAATAAGGCCGTTTGCGGGATCGATAATAACAAAATCAGGATGCCTGTATTCCCGCCCCACAGGAATGTCATACCAGACAAGGCAGTCCTCCGCGAGATGTGATTCAAGACGCTGGGCTACACGGCGCTCCCCGTGCGTCATTCTCCCTGAACATAGCGTCAGGGACGTCATTAATTTCGCCATACAATGTTATCCACTTATGTGCAGTCCATCAGCGGAGCCCTGCAATAGTTCCGCTGTCAAAATTTGAGAATATGATGTTATGCGGCTTCGCTTTCTGCATATTCGAGACTCTGCAGATACTGTAGCGCCACCGGGTCAGCAATATATTCAACCTGCCCGTGATGACGCTCCACCTCATCGATAATCCGGCTGAGCTCGACCCGGAAAAACTCCTTACGCAGGTTAACCCGGTTAATCCGGTAGCGTTCCAGATGGTCATGCAGGGTCTTTTCAAGCGCAGGGGCGTCATCGCAGGAAATCATGGCGTGGACGTCAAAATCAAACGGCACGGCTGCCCCGCTCAGTTCTTTCACACGCTCCATAGGCTCCAGCCGTCGGGTCATACCGATTTTGAAGACGTTTTCACCGAAGGAGCCGATATTCGAAATTACATACACATGTCCCTGCTTCGTGAGCTGGGCCATGGATTTGGCGCGTTCATACTGTTGATGCACGTCCTGGATTTTCTGCTCCAGCTCCAGACGCTGTCTTTCCAGCTCTTCCCGGTGCGCACCTTCAGCGGCGAGCAGAGCTTCGTCCAGTAAACGCTGCTGCTCAGCAAGGCGTTGCTCCTCCTCTTCCGCTTCACGCTGCTGCTGCTCCATCTCATCCTGACGCTGTTTCTCTTCCCGCATCTGACGCTTGAGCTCAGCCTGGTATTCTTTTTCTTCCTGCGCTTTTTCCAGCATGACGACCTTATCCAGAAACTGCTGTTTTACGCCTTCCCAGTCGGCATTATCTTCAAGTTCCAGAAAGGTGATTTTCTCGCTTATAGCAGCATAAGCGTCTCTCTCTTTTCTGAGCTGGTCGTACTTACTTTGCCAGTTATTTATCGTGGTACCGGAAAGCAGTGTTTTGACTCTGAAATTATACGCGGAGTCCACAATACGCTGCAGTGCCCGGGAGGCTTTATTTCTGGCATTGTGAAAGTCATCCCACTGGCCGGAAAGCTGTTTCTTTTCCTGATACAGGACACGAGCCACTTCAGTACTGACCGTTTCGTCAAAGGTTTTCTCTTTCTGGGCCAGGTCCGATATGGCCTGTTCAAGCTCCGCTGTTTTCTTCCGGAAGCCCCGGTAAATGAAAACCCGGATTATCAGCACAACGGCTATCAGTAAGCCAAAGAACAGACCGATGATTCCTGCCGGATTCGACACCGATTCAATAAATCGCTCATTAAGATTAATTAATGCTCTTACCGTGACATAAATACCCCAGGCAATGACACCAATAATAACCAGAATAATACCCGCAGCATTGTCATCTTTTTTTCTTCGTGCCATGTTTTATTTCTTTCCTTTCTTATTTTTATTCTAAATAGCTGCGCCTAATACCGCTACACTTTTGCCAGACCATGTTTACCTCCGGGGAATGGACTGGTGGTTGTCATAAAATACCTTACCTTTTTCAGCAACTGCCACATTGAACGGCATTGATGGTTTCGGGTTATCGTGTCATGAAGTGCCTGCCATAACCGCTCAACGTGATTCACCCACGGTGAGTAAACAGGCTGGTAAATAACCCTGAATTTTGGATTTTTCTTTAGCCAGCGCTGTGTTTCACGGCTTTTATGGATATCCACTTCATCTTCATAAAAGACCGGGTGTTCTGCGCTGCATTCGCCCAGTGCTTTATGGATTGCAGCCATTTTTTCATCCTTATTAGGATCGCGGATACACAACGTTGGTGCTGCCCTGCGCCATACCAGTCCGGCAGAGGGCAGCCAGCGACGCACAGTCCCGGCATGTAATGCACACCCGGTTATCTCATTGATTTTTATTGCCAGTAATTCGGTGCTCCAGCGTGAACGTTGATAACCAAAATCACCGGGAGAATGTTTTATTAGTTCACGTAACAGGGTGCAGATATGCTCAAAAGGCCAGCGTCGGGAGCGTCCTGGGGGTAAGGATTTCAGGCCTTCAATACCTGAGTGCGTAAACCAGTTAATCCAGCGACCAACGGATGAACGAGCACAACAGAGTGTTCTGGCAACATCGCTGACCCGTTCACCCCTATGAAGCATCAGCATGGCTGTGAGTCTGCGGGCATGATTTTTATCGCGCGTTTTATGAATAGCTTTCTTCATCAGGCGTCGTTCGCCACGGGGTATTGGTGCTATGATCGACATCGCTCAGTCCGGTTGGTGATTTTGGTTGGTTTGGCGATTGATCAGATCGCACAATCCGGGCTGAGTTCCCTTTAAGTGATCTACTATTCCGCGCAGCTATTTAGCGATTTAATCTGAATAACGGGAATAGAATCTTTTCCATATCAAATTAATACTGATTCCCTGAGCAAATCGGTAAATGAGTGTATCCGGGCTTGTTGGCCATATAGAGGGGAGCGCAAGTGGGCTGTCGGGGTTGAGAACTGACCGGTTCGTCGTTTTCTGCAACACATTGCGGTTCCTGCTTTCTCGCAGTTGTCACTTTTTTCGTCTTAGCTTTGCGAGTGGATGTAGATGGTCTTACCGGATTGCTGGTTTCTGAGGAACCATACCCGGAACAAAATCGTTTCGACTGACTCAGACTCCCGTCATTACAGACAAAGCGACCATCCGATGTGCAGTGCGCTATACCGCCTTTTGAACCTGAGCAGGGCTGCCTTCCACGCGCAGCATCGGCTTGTGCCGTAAACAGTATCCCTGAGACCAGAAGAAAGATTAATTTTCTCATTTCTATATCCGTGACTTATTTCGTTATTTTGTGGCTCTGTTCTCCGTCAGCCATTAACTGTTTCGCCAGGTAATTATGCAATGACAGACAGGCAAACAAACTATTACTCATTCCGGCTCCGCTATGGAAGGAGAGCCAGAATCAAACCAAAAAATGTGCTCTCATCAAAACCCTGCCCGGAGGGGGATAAAGCACCAGGTGGAACAAAGGTCCAGTAGTTCACCGTGCCTGACCGCATAAATAATCGCCCCAGAGGCGCCACGAGTCCTCCATTATGGAAGGTCGCCTCCACGCACCCGGTTACACACTGACCATACAGGAATACCGGCACAAATTTTACAGACCGGTCGTCAATACGCAGAACGAGGGCGGCAATATCAAAAGCCCCGCCCTCCACCAGCAGGTCTGTGACAGAGACGGTAAACGTCTCCACATTCAACCCCGTCCCCTCCAGCCACACGTCCATCTGCTCCTGAAGTTGTGTCATTCGCTGGCAAAACTCCGCAATATCGGCCTGAGACTTACTGACAGATGAAGCCAGAGCAGACTGTCTGGTCTGCAATTTTTCGAGAAACTGTGATTTTACTGACATGGTTTTATCTGGCCTTACAGACGGGTTGCGGTGTCAAGATACTGCTGTTGCTTAAGATGGCGTAACATTACCCGCCCCTCCGGCATAAACTCGGTGCCATAGCGCACAAGGCCAACGCCCTTCAGCTCGGCATCAATGGCATAGCGCAGCTCGCCCGGAATGTCCTGCTCAAGCAGAACGACCGCTATTTTTTTCAGACGGGGCTCATATTTCAGCAGCACCTCAGACAGGGTTCCCATCAGCTCATGGGCGGTACCCGGCATCCCTTGCAGGATTTTGGTCATATCCGGCAGGCCATAGTCAGGCAGATGCGCCAGCGTCCCGGCGCGACAGTTGAGGATACGCTGCATATTATCGAGCACCGACAATATGACCTGGTTCTGCTCGCTGACCAGATGAAGGTCGAGACCACCGGTGAAGTTGCCAAAGAGCGTTTCATACAGCGACGGACGCGGAATTTCATTCATCTTTCAGCGCCTTCAGGGTCAGGCGGTTGTTACCGGCCTCAATCACCCGGGCTTTATCCGGATCGAGGTCATCACGGCTCAGCACCACCCGCCAGGTGTTGTTCACCTGGTCCGGCGACATAAACATGCCAGCCACTGCGACATACTGCGCATTTTCATCCATCGGCATATCCACCATCACCGCCCCACCCGGTTGCAGGCGGATATCTTTCTCTGCCACCAGGTCCACCCTGATGGCCTGACTGTCAGCTTTAAACAGTGACGGGTAGTCCGTGCTGTCGAAGGTCTTGCGGTCCTTCAACTGGTAAATACGCACCACCGTCGAAAGCGCAACCCCACGCGCATTGCTGTTAACGGCCTCGCGGGCCCGAATATCCAGATGCAGGGTCTTTATCTGCTTATAAAATATCGATTTGGTCACAGCAACGGTGCCGTCCGTCACTTTTTGAGTCAGCCCGCACCCCGCCAGCATCAAGGTGATACCAGCGGCCAGTGCAGCCAGAGAAAATTTACCAGCGGTAATCGCCATCTTCATCGGTCTCCCTGCGGTGAATATTTTCCTGTACCCGCTCATAGCGGCCCAGATTAATGGTGATTGTTTTTGGGTGTGATGCGGTCTTGGCCACATTCAGCGGTCGCATCACGGCAGTGCGGCCCAGTTGCACCGCCCCTGCGTTGGGTTTACTGCTCATGGTCGCGTCAGGCAGCAGGCTACGGTCGACACTCAGTTGCAGGCGGACATCCAGGCGAGACCCAAGATACACGTGCAGCAGTGCCATTAAATCCGTGTGAAGCTCCCCGCCCGGTAACCAGTCCTGCACTTCTGCCGGGTCAGTGGTGGTCAGACGCATCAGCACCTGACTGTTTACGTCGGTGGCATAGTTGCCCATCACCGGTCGGTTTGTCAGGGTGACGGGCTGGCTGACGCTCATGGTCAGTGGCTTCTTCAGCGGCACACGGCGTTTGTCATGGTGCCAGATTTTCGCCTGCGTGTTGGGTGCCAGCAGGCGCACCAGCGAGGCCATGCCTTCTGCGGTACGCCCCGGCAGTAACATGACCGGCAGGAGTGCCAGAAAGCGCGAAGCCGGGGTCGCGATACTGTCCGTGCAGCCGTTAATCCCGAGCCCGGCCAGTCCCAGTAGGTACTGCGAGGTTTTGTCCTTACCGCCTTCTTCGAAAGTCGCCGGGTATGAATATTTACGCCAGATACGGTAGTATTGGGCAATCAGCCGGTGGTTGAAGATATCGAGGAAATCCGCGGTGGCCTCATACCCTTCCCGGCGCTGGGTGATGTCATCGATATAGTGCGTTGGCAGCGGGGACTCCACGCCGTAGAGCCCCATAAAGGTGATGCGTACCGTCGGCGGCAGATGCGAATGCTCAGACTGCTCAATCCCTTTGACTTCAGATGCCGGAAACCCCATCCCCGAATGGGGTCGGAAGCGTACCGGTTCATGACGTACCTGCCAGGTACTGCCCGTAACCGGTTTTTCCGGCTGGCTCTGCTCCAGCAACTGGCAGAAGCGGTAAAAGTTGATATATGGCAGCCGGTCCCCCAGTTGCGCTATCAGCCGGGCAGACGCGGACTGTGATTCTCTTTCCACCGGATGCATTTTCCTTCTGGCTGAACAATGAGGGTGAGCTGGTTAAACTGGTTCATATCGGCATACAGCGCAAAGAACCGGTTGAGCATTTCACCGAACAGGTGAATATCGCCCTCACCGGTGAAGCCGTTGCTGTCGAGGGTCACTTCGATATCCAGCCCCCGAAGCAGGTAGCCCTGTTCAAAACGTTGAAGGCGATGGTGCTCTACATGCTGAATCGCCTCCAGACGTCGGGTGTTCAGTTCATCTTCCTGCCAGTTGTAGAGCGCAAGCGTCCCGCGCAGCACTTCGGCGGTACTCATCATGTTCAGGAAACCGGATCCCAGGTGGCTCAGAACCCGCCAGTGAAAACGGTCTTCGGAAGGCGGATAGACTGGCAGCGTTGGTTTGCAGAGATTGCGTACTGAAAGTTGTGTACTGACCACCTGCTCACAGCGGTCAAGCAGCGTACTCTGTAGTGCACGGCGCGGCAGCTGGCCGTTGGTGCCGGTGATTTGCAGCGATACGGCTTCACGCTCAAACAGGCGGTCCTCTTCCCACTGGTGCCCCCCAAGGATAAGCCAGGTGTCATAGAGCCCGGTCACGCTGCGCTTCACGCGGGTGTGGTAGTAACGGGGTGGTGCATGACGGCGCATCATCCCGCCCTTGTGCCTGAAGCTGCTGAACGGCACATACTCTGCGTCACTGGTCCGGTTTGAGCCTGTCACCGAATCCACCGAATAAATCTCGGTGTGTCCGTCCTGCAGACGTTTGGGGCGCAGCAGGTACTCACTTTCAAGCCCGGTAATGGTGAGCGGGTCAGCTTCCAGTGTGAACAGGTTAATCACCGGCACACAGTGCAGACGAACCGCGTCATCGGTGACCGGCAGCTCTGATGGCCACGGTGTGCTGAACACGACTTCGATGTCGAAATACTCCGCTCCGGCAGGCGGTGTAATGCCATCCAGGCCATTGAGGTGGACAAACATAAACTTGTCACGGAAGGTGAAATACTCCAGCAGCAGCTGGTAACCACTGAAGGCGGTATCGCCCTTCGGCCACAGGCTGTCTTCCTCCGCAAAACCACCCGGCGAGAAATACCCGTCGAGGCGAATACGGTCGGTCTGCCCGGGCAGTCGCATATACAGGGCAGCCTGTCGTTTGGTCAGCATCAGATGCAGCTGGCTGCTGACCGGGGCATCCGCCCCGAGATACAAACTGAGGTGGCTGAGATCAGCATGGGACCAGTCCGCCTGGTTGCTGCAGGCAAAACGCATCCGCAGCAGCGAGCGCCCGTCCGGCTCAGTGGTCATGGTCACCCCAGAGATATTCAGCGGGTTGAGCATCACATCGCGGGTAGTGCGGTAGCGACAGACCGTGTTTTTCGGCCCCACCGGGCGGGAGTATACTTCCAGACCCGCGGGCATCACTTCTGCCATCTTAACAGTCTGAAGCGCAGGCGTGAACGCAACCACCGAGAGTGACGGAATGGTGCGCAGGTAATGTGGCCAGAGCATACTGACCAGCCCTTCGGTCAGTTCCGGCAGGTCGTCGTCGATCTTCTCCCGTAGCCGTCCCATTGAGAAAGCAAAGCCTTCGAACAACCGTTCAACATACGGATCGGGTGTGCCGGCCTTATCCAGGTCGAGCATTGCTGCGCGATCGGGATGGGTTTGAGCGAACTCTTTCGCGGCTTCACGCAGGTAGCGCATTTCTGCGTCGTAATAACGCAGGGTCAAATCTTCCATTTATTTCTGTTCCTGTGGATTTAACCGCAAAGCACGGCGGCACGGGCTGGATCGACGGCGATCAGTCCGGCCAGTAACTGGTCCATTACTGGCGTAAGGCGGGCCTTATCAGCCTCACTGCGACCGGCTTTCAGGCGCAGGAGTTTCAGATGGCGGGCCTGTACCTCGAACAACAGCTCAGGCTCCCAGTCACTGAGGGTCACTACACGGGCACGCTCACCCAGCTCAGCAAACAGGTGCACCGCCAGGTCATTTTTACCGTACTGCTCGGCAATTCGTCCCATCAGCAGACGCAACAGCCACTTCTGACGATCGGTGGTCATGCCCGGCCGGGTCTGCAACCAGCCCAGCGCGGCATCCGGGCCTTCACTGTCGGCCAGCGCCACGGCTTCCGGCTCCAGCGCCAGAATGTCGTCGTTACCGGCGGTGGCCGGGGCTGAGGGCGTATCGTTGTCCCACCCACCAGTGGTATCAAGCACGCTCTGCTGGATCCAGTTCAGCGTCACTTCATCCGCAAAGGGGGTACCGTCACTGAACGCCAGCGTTTCAAGCCCGGCCAGACGGGTCAGCAGCCCTTTCAGGTCAGCGACAACAATGTCGGCCAGCGTATCCCTACCGGATTTTGTCAACGCCTGGTGGATATACCACTGCAAATCCAGCCACAGGTGATTGGCACCGCGGGAAAAGGTGCTGTCGGCCGTTTCCAGCATTTCAGCCCAGTTCTGCTGCAGGTAGAGACGTTTGAGTAACGCGCGTTGATCCGCCCTTGGCGGCTCAATGCGTGTGCGCCCCTGCGCATCCGGGGCCGGGATGGCCCGCAGGGTGTCGTGCCGCAGGCTCTTCATCAGATGGTGTGCTGACAGCCAGCCGTCCGGCTGCTCGCGCAGATATTCGGTGAGGGTGCGGGCCTGGGCCAGCAAATCCTGACCGGAGGTGATCCGCCCGATGGCCGGGGCATCGCTGTAACTGGCAGCCGAAGGGGTTTCGCTGGTACTGGCATTCTGCGGTGCCATCGCATCCACACCTCCCGCTTTCTGCAGACGACTTTCCAGCGTACTATAAAGCGCATTGAGTTCGGGACGGGTTTCATCCGGCTCATTCTCAATAAGCTGTGATATCATCAGCAGCGCACCAGTGGTTCGCATCGCATCGATTCTGACCACTTCCGGGTACAGGGAAAGTGAGTCGGTCATACGCGACCCGGCCAGCCATTCCAGTGCCGCCTTACGGCTGCGGTCACGCTGCGGGTGCAACTGTGGTCCAAAGCGCTCCAGCAGACCAGCCAGCAACTCGAGTCCTTCGGCCAGCCCCTGCTCACCTTCGCGGTGTAGCTTCGCCCAGCAGTAGTATGTTGCCACACGGATATCTTTGGCGGTCGTGGTCAGCAACTTCTCTGCCAGCCGGCAGATGAGTTCGGTATCCGCACCGGAGAGTTTATTGACCTCTTCACGCATCTGCTGGAAGTCATCGTCATAGCCCGGGTCTTCACCAGCGGACGATTGCCCGGACAGCGGCTGCAGCCAGCTTTCCCACTGCGCTACACGTTCACGGGTTGCTACAAACAATGGTTCCTGTTCTGTCTGGCAGGCACTGAGTAAGGCATTGAGCGTGCTCATCAGTAAACCTCCTCTGCATCACTGTTCGCACTGGCGACCTGGTCTGATGGTGCAACTCCGGTAGTGCTGAAGATGGTTTCCGGAAGACGGAAATTACGCAGTTTCAGCAGCGCCAGCGGACCCTCGCCGGCTTCGGTACGCAGGGTGTAATTGAGCGTACGACCATCCTGTGCCTTCCAGCTCAGGCTGTAGCTGCTGCCCACGCCCGGATAAGCCTTGACCGCAGCCTTATCGAGCAGGCGTATCCAGCCCCAGGCACCCGGAATATCGGCGTACTGGCGGGTGCCAGCCTGCGTGCTAATCCAGCTAAGATTGGCCCCCGGGGCTTCAGTATCAGCAGGCCAGGTAAATCGTTTCCACTCCGGCAGCTGGTTCATATAGGTCAGCTTCTGGCTGTCGATAGTCATGTCGGTTTGCATTACGCCACTGGCGGTGCCAGGTCGCAGATCGAAGTTCATCCCGGCATTGCCTTCAGTGAAGGCGACATCCGAGATGTGACTCAGGGTGTTGATGGCGTTGAGGAACGCCGGGTTAAAGGCCAGCCCCTGCGAGTTGATGCTGTCCGGTACCCAGTGGTTACCCTCTTTGTGCAGCACACCTTTGAGACGAGTCTGCAGGAACTGTGCGATACGCCCGGAATCGGCATTGAGGTATTTAGCCAACAGCGGCAGGGAAACATCACTGCTGGAATTATTAAACGGATAACGACCACCAAAGGCGCTGTTCCACTCAGCTACCACCGCCTGCCGCCACTGGGCATTGAGGCTGTCGGCGGCTGGTGTCAGCACCTGTTGCCAGGCCTGCTCCATCGGGTTCACAAACACCGTTCGCCCAAAACCACTCCACTCCAGCCCCAGACCGGCGGCAATCAGGCTGCCGTAGTCGCGGGTTTCGGTGAGGTCAACCGCTTTGCCCTGAAATACGGTCCGGGCAATGGTCTGGGTCATTGCCTGTGGGTCTGCCGCATTGGTGACCTGCTGCAGGCGCAGACGCACCTGCGTCACACGGGTCAGGTACGACTGCAGGCTCAGTTCCTGTGTACCTGTCCGGTTTTTGTCCATCAGCGCCAGTACCGGACCAAAGGTCGCATCCAGCGGACCGTGAACGCCGGCACTCTGGTCAATGGCATCTTTGTTATCACCACCGAGCAGATTCTTTGCTGATTTTACCAGGGAATCCGAAATGGCTTCGCCAGTCTGCCCGGTACGCCCCTGCACATTCAGGGTATTCATCAGCGCCACCAGAGGTGACTGACGCACATCGGCCATCAGGGTCAGCTGGTCAATGGAATCCGACAACGTCGCGGCCTGATTCCAGCGCAGGCTGTTGAGGAATTCCAGCCAGGCCCCGCCAAAATCTGCGAAATAACGCTCCGTCAGGCGCTTTTTCAGCGTTTCCGGTGAGGTCTCGTCCTGTTTGTTTACCTGACGCTTGTTGTCCGTGAGCACCCAGTCGAGTTCGTCCCGGCGCGCCTTAACCACCTTTTCGATGGCAGGCTGCACGGCCTGTTCCCAGGCCTGTCGGGTAAACATTCCCGGTACGATTTCTGTGGTACTGAACAGGCGGGAAGCGTCGGTATCACCGGTCATATCTTCAAGGCGCATATCGACGTACAGATGTGACACCTGTGAGAGCATCTTTTGATACAGGGTCGACTCGCTGTTGCGCACCCCCATCAGGCGAACCAGCAGGGAACGCGCCTGGCTGACCATGTTTTCATCGGCACGGAGTTTCCACTCCGGGTGCGCAATCAGCCGATCGCCCCAGAACGCCAACAAAGAGGAAGCCATCCCCCGCCAGACGCCGTCTTTCACACCGTTACGCTTCGGCCAGTCGCTCAGCAAAGCAGAGCTGAACCAGGCTGCATCCATATGCTCCGGACGCGCCAGCATCAGGTAGAGCTTCAGCTGGTCATACGTTTTTTTTGCCATCTGCTCACGCAACGGGCTACCCGGCGGCAGCGCATTAAAGGCACTGACCTGCTTCTGCAGATGGTCTGCGGCGGCATCGCGCAGCAGCGGCTGCGCACTGTCCTGATAACGGGGCCAGAGAGCGGTCAGTAGCGCGTTATTCTGGCTCAGCCCGGCACGCTCATACCACGGCACGCCGTGCTCAGCGCGGTACTGCAGACGGGCCAGGGTCTTCTGCAATTCCGACAGCGCGTGCAGGCGCTGCTCCAGCGGCTGATTCTCTCGAGCGGCAAGAGATGCCTGAGCATTTGCGCCAGCAATCTGGTTACGGTTGGTGACATACGCGACACTCATCCACACAGCCCAGCTCACCATCGTAAGCGCAGCAGCAGAAGCCAACACCCTGCGCCACGGAATGCCCGGCTTCATGGGGCGCAGCGCGACAGGAAGCATCCCGACAGATTCAGGCAGTACATCCCAGCGCTTATCCATACCCCAGTGATGCTGCACGGCACGTTCAGCACCGGCAGAAAGCTGACTGAATACCAATCCGGCCAGCGGCAGTGGGCGATACGGGTTTAGCATCACCGACAATGGCGCAGTCACGCTCTCCGGTTCACGAATGAGCTGGTCGGCAAGCGTCAGCAGGAAGTTGTGTTTAACATCATCACAGGTCTGTTGCAGACCCTGCGAGGTCAAATCTGACGTCAGGGCAGAAAGTTGTTCTGCCAGTCCTTCGGTACGACAACCGGCAGGCAGCAGACAGCCTGTCGCCTGCACGGTGCGGCCTTCCGGCTGACCGGCGCGCGGGTGCAGGGACCAGACATACAGGGGGAGTTTCCAGCCAAGCGTTTCCATACGGGCGCTGATGGCATGAGACAGGGAGTCCATGGTGCTTTCAGACGGCACCGGCAGCGGCTGCTCCAGTCCCGGCGCTGAAAGCTGGTCGAACGCCGAGGTCACCCACACCAGACCATCCACCGGGCGACGGCGCAGTTTGCGCAGCGCGGTCAGCCAGGCACTGTCGGCTGGGGTATTGAGGTCGCCGCCCCACAGCAGCAGCGTGCCCCGGTCTTCCTGCCAGAGCTGACCCGTCAGGCCAGGTGTCAGTTGCTCCACTTCAGCGGCGGTGCCAGTTATCAGCAGAATGCGCGTTTTACAGCCCCAGCGGCGACCGTAGAGGTTGCGCATGGCGAGGCGGATGGTATCAACGGTGACATTGCGTGGCGGAGTCCGGGCAACTCTTGATTCATCAGAAGGCAACGCATTGTTCTTCTGTTCTCGCCAGCGATGGTACTTTTCCCGCATTAACCGAAACATGAACGGCGTGTAGCGAATAATCAGCAGAATAAGCCAAATAACCACAAATGCCATCGCCTGTTTCAGGCGTGTATCAAGTCCATATTGAGGACCAAAATGCAGGATCAAGCCCAGTATAGCGAGTGAGATCAGGGCTACGATGCCGGCAAGCCCTCCTCTGCTCCATGAACTAACCGGCGTCATTATTATTGCTCCCTGAAGTAACGGTACTGACAAAACGGTCAGTTCCGGAAGTAAACAGGCCTAAAACAGGTACCTGACCAACCAATGTGATATCGGAGAGCAATGCGGCTAAAAGCCATGCACTACCAGCCCCCGGAATACCGTTATATTTTTCCAGTACTTCAATTTCCTGCGGTACCCACGGTGTCAGATGCGATTGAGACGCGGTCATTAGATCAGCAAACCAGCCATTCCAGTGCCCGTAATCACAAAACACGTTTGACGTCTGACAGGCGATCGTTTGTGTTTCGAGGAACAAACCTATATCAGCCCTGAAATTAGTCATGTCCAGCGGCATCGGTCGCAATATGCGGGCAGAGTGTGAAAGCTGGTATTTTTCAGCAACATCATCGCTGGTAAGTACCATCGCTGCGAGTGCATCGGAATACTGTTCAGCACCCTGAAGCTGCAATATCAGGATCAGATCGATATCGAAAACGGGATTTTTCAGGCGCTCTTCGATCCAGGCAAAAGAGAGGGTTTTACAAAACGAAACCGAACCTGTCAGCACACGACCAGGGTAAATTCTTCCCCATGATTCACGAAACCGGGTCTCGAAGTCCGGCGAAGTCAAGTCGCTCACAATGGTAACATTGAACGGCACTGTCGCAGGCAACATCACGATCGCGCTTTGTACACCGGCCAGACCCTGTTCGAGTAAGGAAGTGGACGTCGCTGATTTCGCATCAAAATGGCTGGTCAGTGAAAGAAATTGCGGCGCATCTGCAGCATCAGATTTAGCAATGGCGTCAGAGGTCACTCCGGAAGGTAGCAGTATGCTGCTGCCAAGCACTGCCAGATAACGCCCTGCCCAGGATTCCCACTGCTGCTGTCCGTATTCAGCTTCCTTTAGCAAAAAACGGTGTTCATCAACCGTTTTTCCCCAGAGCCAGCCACGCAGACAAAACAGGAATAACCAGCCAATCATGGGGCTGATTGCCAGCCACCAGATATTGAATGTAGCCAGTGCCTTAACCATGCCTGACGCATGCAAGATAAACAGCAAAATACCCACAACAGCAGCAACACCACCAGCCATCAGCCACCCAAAAAACGACGGCTCAGGTGGCAATTCCGTTGTCGCTGCTTTCGTCCTTTCCCAGCCCATTGATTATCCTACCGTGCTGTTCTGCGTACTTGAAATGACCGTACAACCGCACTGGCATTTACAGCCATCGACGACAACAGCACGACCGTTAAATGTCCGGTGCGGTGATCCTTCTACAATTGGATTTGTGCCATGACCTTCAATCGGGCAACTCACCATATCCCCGACTAATGCTGCTTTTTTCCCGTCGACTGTAATAGCGGAAGAGGCGGAAATTACTTTCCCACCATGAGACGTATTGTCACCAAGTAAAACCAGACCTTTTGCCATATCTCATTCTCGATAGAAAAAACAATCAATTGACTTTCATCTTGTCAACTTTATCAAAATCAGGAAAAAGCGTTCTTTCAGGGGCAACACTTCCGTCCGGATAAACTATCTTGGAGTACACACCATCAATTTTTTTTTCTGGCTCTATATACTTAACAACTTTCATCTCATCAATTTCAGGGTAAAAATAAATATTACTAAATTCAGACACTCTATAAGAAAGGAAATTCTTTTTCCCTAACAGAGAAAGTGATTTTGTTTTCTCTGCTATTTTCCTTTCCCGAATATATGGATAATATTTAGGTGAAATATTTAAGTCACCTGTAGAGAAGGTGAATTGGCCATTACGCGAAGCATCATTATCAAAAGCAAGCGTCACACCTACCGCCGTACCAGGTACAAGATCTTTGCCAAGATGTGTTGCGTCTATATACTCGATACCTAAATTGACCGCACTCAACGTCCATTTACACGAGCCACCACCAGTCATAGCAACCTTTGCTTTCCAGATATCCCCGCCCTCTTGCTGCATGGGCATCCCAATAACGTTATAGCTGGGCTCCGTGATAACTGAGCCATCAAATCCACTGATTCTTTTTTTCATGCATTCATACGAGATGTACCTGACCTCAAGCGGAAACGGTTTCGTATACTGAGACGGGTTTTTTACTTCAATATTGACCCATTTTGTATCTGCCGGTGGAGATAACGTTTTATTTACGGCACGACTTATGCTGCAACCCGCCGAGGAAAACAACACCAGGGAAAGCAGAATAATTTTTGATTGATTAGACATTTTCCATCACCTCTTCTCCGTATTGAGCAAACCGCAAAAGCGTATCGTTGCCAGACGGCATGGACAACGTAGGGGAAAGCGATACGCCAAGCAGCCCTTCTATACCCAGAAAGATGTTATTTCTTGCTAACTCTTTCTCCGGTATGGCATTTTTATTTTCTTCCATCTGCTCCCTGAATGAATCAACGTTATAGAGATGCTCAGTAAAGGTACGCTTTTCCACTATCCCGGCATTATCAATCAGCTCTAACACCTTGTTATACATATATGGCATATAGGAGGTCATAAAATGTTCAAAAATATTTACATTAGCGCCTCTGTCCGGATTACTGCCTTTGGGGAAAAAGTCAGTCAGGTCTGCCTGCGTTAATGACGCTTTAAACTCTTTTTGCTGCTGGCCAGCCTGCTGCATCTCCTGTTCCGCCAGCGCAGGCACCAAGTAAAGTTTAGCCTTAAGAGGAAGTGAACTTCTGATAGGAATACACCCTGCCGGCGTTGGCAGGTCTCTCTTACACTCTTTCCACTCCCTGCTCTGGGTGACGGTGAGAAAGGCCACCGTATTACCGTGGTGCCAGAAGCAGTCTCCCCAGGCAACCATCTGGTAAGCGAGAAGTTCACCCACTGACCAGAAAAAGCCCAGAGTACCGCCAAGCCATCCCCAGAGTTTGTATAGTTCATTATCCAGATTGGCCTCCGCAGGTACTGCTGGAATCGGATCATTATCATTAACATGGCGGAAATGGGTAATCTCCGATAATTGCATTACGGCATCGCGAGTAAAAGTTCGTGGCATTCCATAGGTGTAAAGTATCGGGTTATAGTCCTTCAGTTTTGCTGCATGAATTAATGCCAATGCGCCACCTAAACTATGCCCACAGATAAACAACTTAAGATTTGCCAGCAGATCTTTTAATGTTTCGACTTCCTCTTTAAATTTCTTCTCAACGCGACTATAACCACTCCAGAACCCGGTATGCACTTTTCCAGCAGGCAGTAAGCTAGTACATAGTGTTTTATCTATATCACAAGCTTCAGAACTTACCGGTCTGAACGCAAGATCCGTCCCCACATCAAACAAGCTGGCCGTTCCACGCCAGGCAACGATCACCTTATTCGCGTTATAGACATAATAAAGTTGCGTATCACCGTCTGCCTTTGCTGCTGCAGTATCGTCCTCTGCCTGTACTGTTCCCTGTGAATTATTCTTGTTTACCTTAGCCGAAGTATCCCGTGAGGTATCCATAAACACCGGGGGATGATATCGCTCACTGAAGGGAACATCCTGTACCAGCGTATTCCATGCAGAACCGTCTTTATAAAGCTGGGGTAAGCGGGAAAGATCCTGACACTGATTAATAAAAAAGCGTCTAATTGACACGGTGTCCAGAGTATTGTCGTCTGCATAAGCAAGCGTTGCTGCTGCCCCAAGGTTAATCCCATTCGCAATGGAATAGTCCTTTTGATGATGCAGAACAAGCTCCCAGGCTCTGAACGGGCATATTTCAATCACATGGCGTTTTTCAAGCTCATTTGTTCTGACCTTAACCCCCTGAAATGAACTGCTGTTCGGAAAATGGAATAAAGGTAGCTCTTCCCCTTCTCTTAATTGCAAATCAGGTTTCTGATGACATAGTTCGCCTACTACCGCATAGTGCCAGATATAACCCTTCTCTTCTGCACTGGGGCGAACAACAGAATCATTTTCCGCATCCCTGCTAACACGCAAGGCACGTTTTTCCATTTCCTTTGCCAGTTGATTACCGTCTAAAGTCAGTCTCAGTTCTAGGCCGTGCGGCATGTCGACCCTGATTAGCCCATCAGCATCGCTCTGACCAGAATAAGTGAATCCCTCCACCGGCCCGGAAACAGGATGGGCACTTTCCACAGTCCATGGCATATTGGCGACAGGATCATTCTGTTCATCGACCAGTTGAAATTCGATCCAATATGGCATTTGCTCTTTACAGGGAGCAGGTGGATTTTTACGACAAAGTGAGGAAACTGTGGTAGTCATTTTTATTCGCCCTCCTGGCTATCAGCAATATTTCGCGGATATTCGATTTTTAACTGCGATGGCATAGACGTAAATATTGGAGAAGTCTCTCCTTCTGCACCGGAAATGCCCTCATAAACCTCTCCTTCAGCCGTCGTAATTTTATATGTGGTGAAAGGCTTGACTGCTCCGCTGGCTGATGACGTTGTGGTAAACCCTTCGCTGTACCCTTTCGGGAAAGTCACAGGCGGTGTATCTAAACTGGCAGGGTCTGTCTGATTAACATTTGCCGCTTTCAACAAAATATTCCCCGGGCATCCCAGCTCAATATTTCCGCCGCTAAGCTTTATATATGCGCCGCCGCAACTTAAAATCAGTTCTTGGCTGGCATTCACCTTTACGCTTCCCTGACCACTGGTTATCGTGATGTCCTGTAATGCAGAAACATTCATGGCATCCTTTTGCGCCTGAATATCCACCTTGCCGGCCCCTGCATACATTTTCATTCCTGCTGCCTGGGCAAACAGACTCACAGCCTCACTGGCAGCAACCGTAAAAGACTGCCCTGCACTGATATCGGTATTTTTTCCTGACATCAGACCAATGCTCGCCCCACCAGAAGCAAGACGGACAGACTCAGGACTGAGAATGCCTATACCAGCTGGTGCATGAGCAACAAGCCCCGGCATTTTGAGATACTTCAGCGCATCATTCAGTGTTTTCTGCCCATCGATATCTGACAGTGTGGCTTTGGCACTTTTGACTGCTGTCTGCAGGCTTCTGGCCAGCGTCAGCGCCTGCATCAGTTGCTCGATAACACCGTCCATTTCGAGCATCTTATCGCTGACATCCGGCTGAGCGTCAGCCGTGAGCAAAATACCTTTCCCGCCGCGAACGCTTACCCAGTCATTCGTACGTAATTCAGCGCCCTCACCGCGAAGAACCCTGCTCGCGTTGACGTTATGCCCTAAATTAAGTTGGGTCTTCCCCCCGTACTCCGTACTAAGTTTAATATGCTCTTCACCGCGCTTGTCCTCCATCCGCAGTTTGTTCAGACCAGCTGTACGGATAACATTGCGCGTGTTATTGGCTTCAGTGACGTGATCGACATGACGGGAGTCATGCAGGGCGTGAGCTATATACGGGCGATCCGGATCGCCCACATGGAACGCAATGGCGACTTCAGTGCCCTGTATCAGTGGGAAGTGGAAGCCGTATTTGTCACCGCAGTAGGGTTTGGCAAAGCGCACCGGCATACTTTCCATACCCTGGCGTTTATCGTCGCGGTCAGCATCGAACTTCACCCGATACATGCCAGATGCATCCTGCCAGGCGTAGATATCGTTATCTTTGGCGCTGGTCACTCGTGCCGTCAAGGTGCCGCTGACCACCGGGCGCTTTTTAGCAGCAGGACGCCAACATCGGTTCTCGTAGTACGGCATAGCCGCCCATTCAACCTTCAGCGCGTTCTGACGGCTGGCAGAGTAACCCGCGCTGATGATGACGAGACCGTTTTCGGTTTCACGCGGCAGCGTCGGCGGGATAGCTGTTTCGGTGATAGTCAACACCTGAGCCGGGCCCAGGGTATGGTCGGTACTGCTGCCAGTTATAGTGGTCTGGGTGGAAAGGTAGCGTTCATGCTCCAGGCGTGCCCAGAAGTTACCAGTTTCCGCTGCGGGGTTAATTTTGTCGCCACGTTCAAGGTGACGCGGGCGATAATGGTACACATCGCCGTAGGTGTTCCCTTCCCCGTCCCCGCGGGTCATGTCCGCCGGCACAGACATCAGGACGTTCTGGGCCTCACGGTGGTTATAGTCGCTGGCCGTCACCGAGCGCTCCACCACGTTATGCCAGACATGCACGTCCCACACCGAGTCGGCAGCATTGTCATTCGCCCCTGACGGGCTGTTCAACGGGAGCGTTTTGCCAAACGTCCAGGCGCTCTGCTTGTCCGCAAAGTGCACCACTTCGGTCTGGGTATCAGGCTGCAGGGTGAAGAAGTAAAAAATCCCCACCTCCGCCAGCAGGCGTTCAATGAAAGCGAGATCGTTTTCCTGGTACTGGTTAATCTGCTCACGCTTTGGATAGTCGGCTTTGAGGATGAAATCATACTCCCAGCCTTTCAGGCCATGCTCCGTGAGCACCTCTGCAACCACTTCCGGCACCGACTTGTTGACGAAAAAGCGATGGGTGCGGAACTGATTCCCTAGCAATGCGAGGAACGGTTCCAGCACGATACAGTATTGCGCTTCATCTGCTGAACCACCGGTACGCTCGAAACGGGTTACCACCCCGTGAACCACCTTGCGCTCCGCCAGTGAGAGCAGATTACCCGCGCCCATGGTCAGGGTCGCCGGCTTGCTCAGCATCTGCCGGGCATCAATGTTCTTGTCAGCACTGGTGAAGTTGATGGTGTAGCTGTAAAGCTCGCTCATCGCTTCCGACCCGCTGAAATCCTCCACGTCGATATCGGCCGTACAGGAGGGAATATCGAGGCGGTAGCGGTTCAGGGCTTTTCCGGTGACGGTGACCACCATCGTGTTCAGGGTATCCGTCAGGCTCATGGCATTGACTCCATTGTGTATTCGGTTATTCCGTCAGGGCTGGTCCGGACCAGTGTCGGTCAGAGAAGAAAACAGGCTATTTATTCGGGCGGTTGTGCAGCCAGAAGAGCAGCTTCATCAGGAGATACGCCCCGACAGCACACAACGTTGTTTTAATCACGATGATATGCATTTCAAAGCTGTCCATCGCTTCTTCCCCGTCACCGCTAATCGGGATATGGGCCTTCACAAAACTCGCAACCCATACATCAGGAATGAAGTGGATCCCGCTCCAGAACAGCACGATAAACAGCAGGATTTTCATTCGGCATTCTCCGCTAGCTTTTTCAGAGCCTGCTGTGTACGACGTTTCTCAGCCTCTTTTCTTTCTTCGGTTTCTTTATCACACAGGCTGTAGTTCGGGGTGCCACGCACATCGATACGGGCATAGGCCTTCAGGCCATTGCCACCAGGAACAGGGAAAGTTCCTCTCTGTAGCAGGAGGCGTCGCAGGTGTTGAAAATCACTGGAACGACGCAGGGTAATACAGCCCCAGGACTCACCGGAACCATCGCTGTTCAGCGGGTGGAGACGAAATCCCGTACGGTTCAGACCATTCACCATGATACCGTCTCTTTTGGTTTTATCGCTGAACAGAGCAAACCATTCAGAATGGTGATTTCGGTAACCATGCCAGCCATCGATCGCCTCCGCGCGGACGCGGTTATACAGGCTGCCGGCAAGCCTGTCGGTCACCCAGTAAGTGCCAGGAGGGATGGCAGCATTCTCATGATCGGCACAGTCGGGGTTATTTATATAAAAATCCACACCAGTCAGTACCTCAAACGTCCCGATGCCGTAGCATTTCAGGTACGCCGTTTTGCCATCCGCCGACAGGTTGCCGTAATCCATCATGCAAATCTGCATTTCAGCCTCCGAGCGCCTCATTAAACGCCAGTACAATCCCTTCTTCATCATTCCAGCCGAGCGTCAGGGATTGCGGTTTCTGCTTCGCGGCCATGTGGGTCAGCAGCTGCTGGCTCAGTACCGGCAGGATTTGTTGGTTGAGCAGGCTATCAACATTACGCGCGCCGGTATCCGGCAACAGACATGCGGCAGTGAGTGCGTCGTAGAGACTCTCTTCAATATTCGTGGACAAGCCGTAATGACGATGCAGACGCTTGCTCACCTGGGCGAGCTTCATTTCCACGATGGTGCGCATTGCGGCTTCTGCTAATGGACGGTAAATCACAGTCTGGAAGCGGGCCAGCAGCGCCGGCTGGAAATGGTCACGCAATATCGGGCGCAGCAGTTCCTGCAGATCTCCTTCGCTGGCGTCCGGCTGTTCGTCCAGCAGCTGCATCAGGTGGTCGCTGCCGAGGTTGGAGGTCATCAGGATCACGGTGTTGCGGAAGTCAATTTCACGCCCTTCGCCGTCGCGCATTAATCCGCGGTCGAAAACCTGGTAGAACAGATTCATCACGTCGCGGTGCGCTTTCTCCACTTCATCGAGCAGCACCACACTATACGGACGCTTGCGTACCGCCTCGGTCAGGATACCGCCCTGGCCGTAGCCGACATAGCCGGGAGGCGAACCTTTCAGCTGGGAAACCGTGTGCGGCTCCTGGTACTCGGACAGATTGATGGTAATCAGTGACTTCTCACCACCGTACAGCACATCCGCCAGCGCCAGCGCAGTTTCGGTTTTCCCCACACCACTCGGGCCGACCAGCAGGAACACGCCCTGCGGACCGTTCTCGGAAGTGAGGCCGGTTTTCGCCGCACGCAGACGCTGAGCAATGGCTGCAAGCGCCACTTCCTGACCCACAACCCGTTTGCCGATTTCGTTTTCCAGGATCAGCAGTTCGGTCTGCTCGTCTTTCATCAGGGAGGACAGCGGCACGCCAGTCCAGTCTGCAATCACGTTGGCGACAGTGCGGGTGTCCACATCCACCTGAACCAGCACGTCGCCCTGCTGCGCCTGCTCCAGTTGCTGTTGAAGGTCAGAGATTTCGGCCTGCTGGCTGATATCCTGGCGGCTGGCCATCAGCTGCTGTGCCAGCACCTTTTCATTGCTGAAACGACCTTCCTGCTCCTGCAGGCGGCTTTCCAGCTGTGCACGCTGTTGTTCAATGACACTCAGACGGTCGCCATGGTGGTTGCTGCCGGCGGCGATATCTTCCAGTAGCGCCTGCTCTTCCAGCGCCAGCGCGGTCAGCTGCGCTTTCAGGCGCATAATTTGTTCCGGCACGGTGTCGAGGCTCATGCGCACGCGGGCTGCGGCGGTATCAAGTAAATCGACGGCCTTATCCGGCAGCTGGCGGCCCGTCAGGTAGCGGCGCGACAGGGTGACAGCGGCTTTGACCGCATCGTCAGTGATATGCACGTTATGGTGTTCGGCGTAGCGTGATTTCAGACCTCTGAGCATCAGGCAGGCGGTGCCGTCATCCGGTTCGTCGACCTTCACCATCTGGAAGCGGCGCTCCAGCGCGGCATCCCGCTCAAAATACAGCTTATATTCAGACCATGTGGTAGCGGCAATGGTGCGAAGTTCGCCACGCGCCAGTGCCGGTTTGAGCAGGTTGGCCGCATCTGCGCCTCCCGCCTGGTTACCCGCGCCGATGATGGTGTGGGCTTCGTCAATAAACAGCAAAATCGGGGTGGGCGACTGCTGTACAGCATCGATGACATTTTTCAGGCGCTGTTCAAATTCACCTTTCACGCCTGCCCCCGCCTGCAGAAGGCCAAGGTCAAGGGTACGCAGGATGACTGGCTTGAGCGATTCAGGGACGTTGCCCTCGGCAATACGCAACGCCAGGCCTTCGACCAGCGCGGTTTTCCCAACACCCGGTTCACCCACCAGAATCGGATTGTTTTTGCGACGGCGGGAGAGAATGTCCACCATCTGGCGGATTTCGGTATCACGACCAAAGACCGGGTCGATTTTGCCTTCTCTGGCTTTGGCGGTGACGTCGAGGGTGAATTTATCCAGCGCATTCTGCAGGGCCGGGGTCAGTTCCCCCTCTTTCAGTTCTGCACCCACCGGACGGCCGACGAACTCCACCTCACCACCGTAGCTCTGCGTAAGCTCTGCTTCCTGCTGCACTTCCGGGCGTTCATCCGACTGCCCATCAAGCAGC
This sequence comes from Scandinavium sp. UTDF21-P1B, assembly GCF_040750395.1. Lineage (NCBI taxonomy): Bacteria > Pseudomonadati > Pseudomonadota > Gammaproteobacteria > Enterobacterales > Enterobacteriaceae > Scandinavium > Scandinavium sp. UTDF21-P1B. The sequence goes on along the minus strand of NZ_JBFLVD010000034.1, from coordinate 10,746 downwards.
GGACGCAGACGTTCCAGCTGACGCTGACCCAGCGTCAGCAGCGGCCACAGCCCGTCGCAGCGCACCAGGTTCTGTTTATCAACCAGCGCCATCAGCAGATGGATGCTGCGTATTTGTTCCTCGCCGTTAAGAGAAGCAATCAGCCATGCTTCCTGTAGAAGAGACTGAATGGCATCAGACAGCTGTGGGCGGTGGCGAACCGAGCGCGGCTGCTTGTCCAGCCAGCCCAGCAAATCCTGCCAGATGGCGTCCATATCCCACTCGTAGCGGCGTGCCAGCACCGTCAGGTCACCTTCGCCCTGCTCCAGCAGTTTCAGCAGCCAGTGTTCCGGCAGGATTTCTGCATGGGCGCGGGTCTGACACAGGGAGGCAGCCCCTTCCATCGCACGGGCGCAGTAAGGATTGAGACGACGAAGGAGGATTGCCGGGTTTTCCATACTCATTTTACTCATTGTTGAGGACCTTTCGGACACGCTACCGCCCATCGCTTCTCTTTGTATACAAAGCACCTAAAGCGCATGAGGTCAAATTTCAGAATTGTGTGGTTCTTTGCAGAGCGTCTGACCGGCCAGGCGATGACCCAGTACCGGTCGTATCATCAGAAGCTGTGGCCCAGCCGTTCTCGCTTATTAACCTGAACGGGGCGTGTCACGCTGTTATCCAGAATGATGTGCCAGCAACTGGCATTAGCTTTCGGCTGTAACGTCATGTGCCAGCGGGCGTCGCCACCGCCACCCGGCCCTGCTTTTCGGTGAGGGCCGGCTATGACTTTAAGCGTGCCCGCGCAGTACGCATTATTAAGCTGGGAGTCCAGCGAGCAGGCCTTTTCTACCAGGCGTGCCGTGTAGTTCTTACTAAAACGCGGGTCTTTCTGCCAGTGAGTCGCCCACTCTGCCAGATTTGCCATATATACCTCCTTTAAACGGCACACTTCTGTGTGCCGTCTGATTTTATGCCGTAGCGCGTTCATTCCAGGAATCGGAATGAATGATGTTGCCGTCTTTGTAGGTCCAGGTGATTTTTTCGTAGCGCAGCTCAACCACTTCCTGATGGTTGTGCTTCTCAAAGGCTGGATTTTTGATGTCGTACATCACCGGATTCACTTTCACTACTTTCACGTTTTCCAGTTTGGTGTTGAAATACTCCACTTCCTGGCCCGCGTCGTTGATTTTGTACCACTTGAATTCCGCAGACTTGAGGGTCTGACCGGTGGTCACAGCCTTGTACAGGTACGGGCTGGACGAGTCGATTTCCTTGGTGAACAGGAACGGGGTGTGGATACGGGTACCGGTCAGCTTGCCGGTGTTGTTGTCGGTCGGGATGTACAGGTTATGCTCCTGAGCGACAACTTCGATGCTGCCTTCACGATCCTGAACGTCCACAGACCCTTTAATGTCCGCGCCGCCGTCGTCTTTCAGCCAAAGATAAACAGGAATTGCCATGGAATTACTCTCCATTGTGTTGTGATGCGCCATCATCCTGCGATGACGCCTGGGTGTGGCCCGGTATCTGACAGGCGTTCGCCTGCGGTACCAGACTGATTTCGACACGGCGGTTGAGCGCACGGCCCTCCGGGGTGTCATTGGTTGCGATCGGACGGCTCTCGCCATAGCCCTGCACCGCAAAACAGCTTTCCGGTATATCACCGGTATCACGCATCCAGTTGCGCACCGCTTCGGCACGTTTCAGGGACAGCGTCTGATTGAGCTTAGGGTTACCGGTGTTATCGGTATGCCCGCTTACCACAATCAGCCAGCCCGGCTTTGCCTTAACACCCACCAGTGAATTCACCAGCATTTTGGTGGACCCGGTTTTCAGCGCCGATTTGCCCGAATCGAACAGCGACATGCTGTCAAGACGAAGGGTTTTCGGACCCTGGATGATTTTCTTAATAATCGGTGGTGGCGGTGGCGGTGGGGCCCAGTCGCTGACGGCGGCCTCAACAGGCGGTACCAGGCGCAACCCCTGATACAGCCCCAGGCGATAACGCAGTGGCTCCCCGCGACGCGCCCAGTCGTCCAGCAATGCGCCATCGGCTCTGAGGCGCTGCAGTGCGCGCAGTTTCGGTGCCACAGGCTTCCCCGTCAGCTGGTGATACAACGCAAGGTGATCGCCCACATTACGGATGAGACGCTGGTTGTTCATCCAGGACGCCAGCATGGCAAGTGCCAGGAAAATCCCGCCCAGCAACCCGGCGTAACGCCAGAACATCATTCTGCGGCTGACGCCCCGTCGGCGCGGCAGCGCCGGCAGCAGCAGTTCAGGCAACGGAAGTGGTTCGGTGGTCACAACGGTATCTGGTGGCAGCGCCGTCACGGTAGTGATGTGCTGCTGCCAGAGATTGCCCTCGATACCGTTCACCGGCCCCATGCACATGCCCTGTACACAAGGCTTCATCACCGGCAGTTCGCCCTGGCGCACCGACAGCAGGTCATTGACTGCGCTGTTCTGCCAGGCAAGCAGGCTGTCCAGCCACAGCCGCTGACTCAGACGCGAAAGACGCCCGTCAGATCCACTATCCTGGGTCCACTCTGTCAGTGACACATTGCCCTGACCGGGCTGATACACCTGAATGCCGCTTCGCGGGCTGACTGTGGTAAACCAGACGGGTTCAGCTTCCGCGCAGGCCACAGGAGGCGATACCCAGGTCACGGTCCACAGCGGTGGGATCGTGCCAAATGCCGCACGGCACTGCACGACAGCCCGCTGCCAGCTCCGCAGGGACTGGGTAAAATCATCGCCGGAAGTGTGCTGTTCAGGCACCGCCGCCAGCATGACGGAGATTTGCGACACCAGGGCCGGGCGCACCAGGCTCATGTGCTGTGCCAGGAGGGGCAGTTGTTCCGCATCCTTCACCCACAGATACCAGCCCTGCCGGGTTTCCCGGTGACGGGAACCGGACACAAACAGCGGGGCGTTGTCGCCACAAACGAGGATAACCGCCCCCTGAAAATCTTCCGGCGGCAGGTTTTCATCCACAATTTCCCGCATAGCGGTGGCCCGCGCCTGCGAAGCCCGACGCTGACGCCAGAACATCACCCCGGACACCAGAACAACCAGCAGGCTGAGTGCCACACGGCTGCCTGTGGCCAGTGGCCAGAACCCCAGGATGAGCCACAGCGCCAGTACGGCACCCAGGGCAGTTAACAAACTTCGGTACACATCCCGCATCGCTTACCCCGGCCTGACGGTCTGGCTTACCAGGTCAGTAAGCGAAGACGAAAGGAAGAACCAGAGTGCCACCAGGGCAACGGCGGCCACAATCCAGGTCAGCCAGTACCCGCGACGACCGCTGCGCAGGCGTGATGCCCGGGCAACAATAGGAGCGTCCTGTGCAAGCGTAAAGGCCGGCACCCGTTCCGCGAGTGCCCGAACAATATCTTCCCGACGCTCATCATCCTGGGCGCGATATTGCCCCACGAACCCCAGTTGCAGGGTCCGGTACATACAGGTCAGGACGGCGGCGTCAGGGGCGGTTTCTTTCAGCAGGTTGCGGATCCGTTCCCACAGCTCCTCACCGGCATTGAGGGTGCCAAAGAAGTGTGCCTGCAACGGATCACGACGCCATGCCAGGTAACCATCATCGGTGGTTCCGCGGTTCATCACGCTCTCATCAAGCAGTGCACACAGGGCATACACCATATGGTTACGGATGATGTCGCTGTAACCTGCCTCAGTGAGCGCCGCTTTCGCCTCCTGCACCAGACGGCAGGCCCGGCGATAGAGCCCTTCCCCGTCCCGGACTTCCTGACCGCAGCGCAGCTGGCTGGCCATCAGCCAGCCCGGGTAGAAGATGCGTTCTATCTGGCTGAGTTCGGATTTATTCATGAGCGCAGCACCGCAAAGAGTTCAAGATTCAAATCCCCCAGTGAGCGCGGGGTGTAGAAGGTACAGCTGGCCATCTCAAGCATGGTCCGTGCCGCCTCAGAACTCAGATCCAGCGAGAAATACTGGTTCTCAAGACGTAGAGGAATGGCTGCCGGAACATGACTGACAGGTTTGAGGGTCATCCCACTCAGGGCCACATTCACCACCTCCGAAACATCCTCAAAACTGCCCGCCTTACACAGCTGCGGGAATTTCGTCTGAAGTTCATGGTTCGGCATGGAGGAGCGTACCGAGAGCCAGAAGTCTGCCCCTTCGCGCAGGCGCGCATCGTGCAGGGCACCTTTCCAGATTTGGTCGTGATGCTCCAGTTGAATGCTGACCACGCGCGATGGCAGGCTGGCTTCCAGTAGTTTGTCCAGCAGTGCCAGCAACGGCGGGAATACCTGTTCAGGGGCATCATGCTGGTAAGCCGGAATGTCCCCGGCATCGTGCTCCAGAGAGAAGGTCAGCAGGCTACCAGCCAGACGAGCCAGCTCCCGGTACAGCAGTTCCGGGTGACGCCCGGGCGTCTGCAGAAGTTCAGTTAACACCGGCTCGGCGCTGTTCAGGGCATTCAGCAGCCAGAACAGGGAGACATCCGCGACCGCAAAGTCGGCCATCCGCTCATTGCTCTCACGGCGCATGGCCATCAGGCGACGACGGCGGGCCTGCAGACGAACCAGCAGGTCACCCAGTTCGGTGGCAAGCCACGGGCTGGCAGCAACGGAAAGCATAGGCGGGATGAAGGCCGGGTCCCGGCTCCACTGCCCCTGTGCATTACGTACCAGACGGGCGACCGGACAGGTCAGGTATGCCGTGTTTTCCTGGCTGGACAGACGCAGGGTCAGCGCATGACGCAGGATCGCGAGTTCCCCGCTTTCATGGCCGGCCAGTTCCTGCACGACGACACGCTCCGCTTTCCAGCGCTTAGGGCGTTCACTGTCCTGACCATTATCGAGGTTGCCACCACTGGCGCTCAGCAGCGGCAGTGCGACAACCACGTCAACAGCTTCGCTGCCGGCGGCAACAGACAAATCACAGACCGGAGGAAGCGTGTCTGCCAGGCCGGTATCCACAAGGGTACCGTCCTGAAAACGCACCACCAGACGAGTGGCGTTCAGGCGCGAAAGCGCCAGCGCGGCATCATCAAATTCAGCCGCAACCACGCCCCAGGGATGAGAAATCCCCATCCGGGCGACCATGTCGGCAACGTGCTCACTCCAGCGGGCTTGCTGCTGGAACTGTTGCGGGGCCAGGGCGGCCCCATCCTCCCAAAGTGGGCGGTAAATTTTCATCCCTGATTTCCCCTCGCCTTAGGATTTGGCTTTCGGCATCTGGGAAACCAGCGACAGATTGACGTCCATGCCTTCCACCTGGAAGTGCGGCACCGCATACAGGCGAACACGGAAGAAGCCCGGGTTGTCTTCGATGTCTTCCACAATCACTTTGGCGTCGCGCAGCGGGTGGGAAGCCTGAAGCTCGTCGCCAGGGTCGGTCATTTCGGTCACCAGACTGCGCACCCAGGTATTGAGCTCAAGCTCCAGCAGACGACGGTCTTTGGTGGTGCCAATATTTTCGCGCTGGATAAGCTTCAGGTAATGCGCAATACGCGACAACAGGAAAATGTACGGCAGACGGGCGTTGATACGGCTGTTGGCCGTGGCATCCGCGGTGTCATACAGTGCCGGCTTCTGGGTAGAGTTAGCGCTGAAGAAGCAGCTGTAATCGCGATTTTTGTAGTAGGACAGCGGAATGAAACCGAGGTTGGCAAATTCAAATTCGCGGGTTTCCGGGATCATCACTTCAGACGGAATTTTCACCTGATTACCGGTGCCGAGATCGTACAGATGGATTGGCAGGTCCTGAACGGCACCACCGGCCTGCGGGCCACGGATTTGCACACACCAGCCGTTATTGATGAAGCTGCGCACCATGTTGGATGCAAAGGCAAACGAGGCGTTGGTCCACAGGTATTTGTCGTGATCCGGGCCTTTCACTTCTTCCACATAGTTAAAGCTGCGGACCGGTACGGTATCCGGACCATACGGCAGGCGACCCAGTACACGTGGCATCACCAGACCGATATAGCGGGAATCGTCCGTCTCGCGGAAGGATTTCCACTTGATGTACTCAGCACGGTCAAAGTAGTTACCGATATCCTTGATGGCCGCCACTTCTTCCATTGAGTCCTTGAGGAAGAATTTCGGGCCAGCTGAGCCGATAAACGGCATGTGGGCAGCAGCGGAGACTTTTGATATATTACGCAGCAGAGCAACATCCTGCGCAGACGCATCAAATTCGTACGCTGAAATCAGCGCCGCAATCGGCTCTCCACCCGGTGTATCATATTCATCAATATATGTATGTTTATACAGTCCACTCTGAATGATTTCCGGGCTGTCTTCGAAGTCCTGACGCAGGTCTTCTTTGGACATATCCAGCAGCTCAACCTTCACGTTCTGACGGAAATCGGTTTTGTCGACCAGGGATTTCACGCCACGCCACAGGCTCTCCACAGTCTGGAATTCTTCACTGTGCATTACCGCATCCAACTGACGGCTAATCTGGTAGTCCAGCTCCGCGATATGGTGGTCAATCAGGTTTTTGTCGAGTTTTTCAACTTTTGAACCAGATTTTGTCAGACACTCCAGGAACACCTGCATGCCGGCCGTTAAGCGTTCATCCGCAGTCGCATCCGACATCGCCTGCGCGTCCTGCCAGATATCCAGCGCACTCAGCTCAGAGACCGGGTTCAGGTTGATTTTTTCAAACAGGGATGCATAAACCCCGCCCGCAGCAGGACGTTCCAGCACCACGCTTTCGCCACCCGCGGCGTTCTCATTTTTTACAGACATCAGCATCTTCCTTATTAATCCGTTAAATCATCGTGACCGTTATGGTTGTTTCGGGGCCAGGGCAGACAGCTCTGAGCGAAGTTCTGCGCTTAACGCCGGGTCGAGCAGAATTTTTTCCAGCTCTTTACGGAAAGCCTGGTTATCAAGAAGATTCGCTTTTAAATCACGCAGCAGATTGCGCATGGAAAGCATCGCTTTCAGTTGAGGGATTTGCCGGGAGACCTGCTCCGGGGTGAAATCTTTCATGCTCCGGAAGGTCAGAGTGATGTTGTCTTCGCTGCCGTCATCAGCAAGCGTGTTTTTAACGGTCAGATTGACGTTTGGGGAATATTCGGATAGCACTGAATCGAAATTATTTTTATTCAAATCAACTTTTTTGCGCTCAGACAGGGGTGCAGACTCCTGACCATTACTGAAGTCGCCCGCCACCAGCAATTTCAGAGGGAGCTCCGTTTTCTTGCTCGCGCCCCCCGTATGCAAATCAAGTTTTAAATTAATACGCGCTTTAGGGATTTCGGACTGAAAGGAAGAGTTAGACATGGCTGTCCCTGTTCTATGGAGTAATAGAAACGGTCAATGCCAGTGAGAAATAAATAAGAAAAAATTACCCTGCAAGAACAACTTTCCGGTCGCGTCATACGACGCAAATAAAAATCCCGGAACTAAAAAGCGGGTGCATTCCGTCCACCAGCATGCCGACACTGAATTTTTGAGCATTTGTCTGAAATAAAAATTTCGGATAAGACCCAATGGCAGGAGTGTATGAACGTTCCCTTCCCGATCGGAAATGAAAAAATGTAACAATATTTTATATTTCCAGTTTTTAACAACAAAAGATCATCTTCCTGATTTGTAGGAATTCTCTTGCATAGCCCCTTCAGGCCTTGTGGGATTAGGGTGTGCAGCAAATGATCAATTTAGCTTAGGGCGCATATCTGTGCGAAATACCGCCAATCGCGTGAAATCTCTGATTTTGTATTTTTATCGAAAAATGTGAAGCAGGACGTGACTGAGCATGTGAAAAATTGACGACATTTTCAGATTTCATCATTTCTTATTATTCACTTAAACGGGGCTTATTTGTTTTCGTCAGAAGAAAGGAAATGTCACGACAGCCCTTTACACATGCCTCAATACCAGGAGGTAAGCACGACCCGGATACCTGCCATTCAGGGAATGGACAGTGATCAGATTAACTGATGCGTTGAGAATATTTGTCCTATTGCTCAGGTTGTAATGCGAGCCGGTTCGACGCCAGAATGATGGCAGAGAGAATATGGGCCTGGAAAACCCCCATACAGGCTGACAGATTGCCCGTCACCAGAAATTCAACCGGTGCCACCAGTTTGCCCTCATCCGAAAATCCACCGGTAAGTGCCGATTTCCTTACCAGCAGTCCATTCGTATCGCTGTATTCTTGGACCAGAAGCGCTTCATTGTCCCAGTCCCTGTCACTCACAGCTGCATTTACCCAGCCTTGCGATTTAAGCAGTTCAATTGCGTACGTCAACCGGTACAAATCTGACTGAGCAGACACCGGTCCGCTGCACGAAGACCAGAGATATTCCAGACGACTGAATAAGCTGGCGGCAAGACCTTTATGGCGTCCCAGTACCACCAGACTCTCAATATCGGATGCGATTGCACGCTGCCACCGTTAACCAGCGCAGTAAAAATGCATGCGTGCTGAGTGGCGACAACGCCTGACCATCCTGCTGTGCCGTGCGTAAGGCGACAAGGGCGCACCAGGCAAAATGCGCAAGGGTTGTAACGGTTTGTTCCGGGAGTAGGGCATCGTGAGTTTTTTTCATGCAGGAATTATATCGGCGCTGCAGACATCGGGGAATATGTGGGATAAGGTGCGTATTTTCAGGCCTGAATTAACGGCCATCTCCTTTGCTTACAGAGACCATTATCTTCACGGACAAACCACACCCGTTCTGGTCGTCATAACGGGAGATACCATTTCATTCACTCTGGTCTGTAACTGACTGAATTGTCTGGACAATGAACACCTTTCAGTACGACAGATAGTGAAAGACCGCATACTGGCAACGTTGTTATCGGCATGCGTCACCGAGCGCCATGCCTCTCTGAGTACCCCGCTCATCTCCTGCTGTACGACCTCATCGCGCCAGACCCCCAGCGTATCGAGATTGAGCATCAACACCATTTTGCATTCTGGCGCGCTGGCCGCCTCCCATATCCAGCGTAACAGTGTCGGGGGTGAACGATGTCGGGCCTGCTGGCGCACCTGTGAGTATTCACCCGTCCGCTGCCAGACCTCAGTGTGAAAGAGTAAAATCAACGCGTGGTAACCGGACAAGGTTTCACGGTACGGCAACACAAGTGTAAAGCTGAACGCCGGCAGGCAGGACGGAATATCTGATGTAAATCGCTGTCACGGGGCTTACCCGGGGAGAGTGTTGCAGCAGTAATTCATCCACCAGTGCACTTCTTCGATGCTGTAGATACCGGTCAGACGCCGGGGACAATGCTTCACGCCCTGATAATGGTCACCGCACCACACGCAGTACTAGGAGAGCACCATCACCGTCGTTTCCAGCCCGTTGATGAGACTGCGCAGCTTTCGGTGCCGGGCTTCGGCTTTCACCTCCGGGTCAAGATGGGCGCAGGCCATCAGCACATGCCGGCCCACGCTCTGCTGGTCATGCTCAAACCACGGGTCTTCGTGCATACCGGCATGCAGTCTCAGCCGGCAGCCACAGGACGCGCAGCTCCATATCTGTCCCGGCGCACGCATGGCCTCCCCGGCTGTCGCGAAGTGGCCTTCACGGTCATTCGCCAGATAGCATTTCAGCATGCGCATAACGCCATCTCCGCTATCCGGTTATCAGCATCAGCGAGCGCATGACTGTGCTCACCGGTACGACAGCTCAGGCAGTAGCGTTCGCCGTGGTAATCGCTGTCGCAACCATTACAGTACCAGTCTGCCCTGCGGACCACGGGCGTAGCGTCCGGGATAATCCGCTGCAGACGCCCTGCCAGCCTCAGTGCACTGGCTTCCGGTTTCACGTACGCGCAGTGCTGTCTTCCGTTGTCCGAAAGCGTTGCTGTCTGGTGTTCAAACCATGGGCGTTCAGAGTCGTATTCAGGGTGGTACTGCAGGCCACTGGCACACAAGTGGCAGCTGTAACGGTCATACGGAGCGGTCTGCGCGGTTCTGGCTCCCGTGAGACGGCCGTTGCCGTCCAGAGCCATAAAGGATTTTGCATACATCGTGGTACTCTCCTTATCGCCAGACGACACGCAGGCGTAAGCCGTCCCCGGATGGGCAGCGTGGCAGGGTTCGAACGGCGGGTCAGTTATGCGTTAGCGGGTCAGTACGGTTGGTGGTCAGCACCGGAATACAGAAAGGTTACGGCTGTGCAGGTGAGTCGGTGGGTCTGAAACAAACGGGACAGGGTCTGGCACCACAGTACTGTCGCTGGCAACGGGGGCACTTCCAGCGCGGGGGAATGCCCTGCGATTGAGTGCGGCGTCGTTTTACCATTCAGACATCTCCTCTGCTCAGACGCCACGGGAATCTGCGATACGTTGCTGCATCCAGGCTTCCACTTCGCTTCTGCGCCAGCGGGAGCTGCGCCCCAGCTTGATGGTTTCGGAAACAGACCGTCGCCAATCAGTTTGTAGAACCACTTATCCGTCATGCCAGTGCAGGTGGTGATAAAGGTCATATCAATCAGCGGATCTTCTGCGCTGAGTAAGGATTGTGTGATTCCGGTGCGGGTGGTCATGCGCTGTCTCCCTCTGAAGAATGGTTGTCGGGAGACGTCCGGTGTCGTTGAATCATGGAAACGCCGGTACTCCCTCAGAGGATAGGGAAACCGTGTAAAATGTTACTGCTCCTGTTCTGTGTTTTCGCTAAGAACCGACACAGGCACCACAACCGGGTATGTTGATGCTCATCATTTCAATGCTAAAGTTCTATGTAATCGCTTGAAGTTAAGGGAAATGGCTCCATCTCTGTGATTCCTTTGTTTGAATCGCCACGGGTTTAACA
>NZ_JBFLVD010000033.1:0-695 GCF_040750395.1 Scandinavium sp. UTDF21-P1B | reverse complement strand
CTGAAGCCTGGCCTTTGCGCAGTGCTCGCATCACCTCAATACCTTTGATTGTGGCGTAAGCGGTCTTCATGGATTTAAATCCCAGCGTGGCGCCGATTATCCTTTTCAGCTTGCCATGATCGCATTCAATGACGTTATTCCGGTATTTAATCTGTCGGTGCTCAACATCAGGCGGACATCGTCCTTCGCGTTTAAGCAGAACGAGCGCACGGCCATAGGTGGGTGCTTTATCCGTGTTGATAAACCGCGGGATCTGCCACGTCTTCACGTTGTTGAGGATTTTACCCAGGAACCGGTATGAGGCTTTGCTGTTACGACGTGGGGAGAGATAAAAATCGACGGTGCGCCCCCTGTTGTCGACGGCACGATAAAGATAAGCCCACCGGCCATTCACTTTTACGTACGTTTCGTCAATGTGCCATGGGTTCAGGTCGGAAGGATTACGCCAGTACCAGCGCAGTCGTTTTTCCATTTCAGGCGCATAACGCTGAACCCAGCGGTAAATCGTGGAGTGATCAACGTTGACACCGCGTTCGGCCAGCATCTCCTGCAGTTCACGATAGCTGATGCCGTATTTACAGTACCAGCGTACCGCCCACAGGATGATGTCACGCTGAAAGTGGCGGCCTTTGAAGGGGTTCATGTGCTGCTCCGTCAGCAAAAGAAGATGATGAGTTTATCACCTCCAGATTTTT
>NZ_JBFLVD010000032.1:0-26220 GCF_040750395.1 Scandinavium sp. UTDF21-P1B | reverse complement strand
CTCTGTCGCGAGGTGGCGTATGTTACGCTTTCCTCTTTCAGAGTCAACCCCATTTCTCAGGAATTTTTCTCTTCAACCGAACCGGCTGTTTGTGTGAAGTGATTCACATCCGCCGTGTCGATGGAGGCGCATTATAGGGATCCCATTTTTTTGCACAACCCTTTTTTTCGATCTTTCTTCTGATAGCTGTTTTTTCATTCTTTTTGTTGAGATCCCATACGATCTGCTGTTTTTTTGAGGTGTGAATCCCCTCTGAAAGGCCGATAATGAGCCACATTACCTGCAATTCGTCCTATAGAGGTTTTCATGTCTGCAAACATTCGTTCCTATAAAAACCTGACACCCACGATCGGTCAGCGCGTTATGGTCGATTCCACCAGCGTGATTATCGGCGATGTCCGCCTTGCGGATGATGTCGGCATATGGCCACTGGTCGCGATCCGCGGTGACGTAAACTATGTTGCTATCGGCGCCCGCACGAATATCCAGGACGGCAGCGTGCTACACGTTACCCACAAGTCTTCTTATAACCCGGAAGGTAACCCGCTAATTGTGGGTGAAGACGTTACGGTAGGACACAAAGTCATGCTGCACGGCTGCACCATTGGAGATCGGGTACTTGTTGGCATGGGATCGATATTGCTCGATGGGGTAGTTGTCGAAAACGACGTAATGATCGGCGCCGGCAGTCTGGTGCCTCAAAATAAGCGCCTGGAGAGTGGCTACCTTTATCTTGGTAGCCCAGTGAAGCAGATTCGTCCGTTGCAAGAGGTGGAGCTTGAGGGTCTCAGGTATTCAGCGAATAACTATGTAAAGTGGAAAGATGAGTATCTCGCTCAGGAGAGCCAGATCCAGCCCTGATCGTCTTCTTTTTGGTTGCGGATCGCCTGCTCAGCTTCATCTTCTAAATCCCAGCGATGCAGACGAAAGCTCTCGACCCAAAACTCTGGCGCATCCCCACCAAAGCGATGCGCCAGTGCTTCTGCCGACAATGCACAGGTGACCTGAAACCCATTAACCAGCGCCGGGAAGCAGAGAGACTGATTTGCGTCGTCCCATTCTTCACGATCGGGAAACAGAATCGCCTGATTCACAAAGACAGTTCCTTTTTCAGTGCCTCAATGACAGGGGCAATTTCTGGCATAACGCCGTGCCATAAAAGCACCGCATGCGCGGCCTGAGCCACCAGCATCCCCAGCCCATCCTCGCAGTGTTTTGCACCATGCTGTTCGCACCACTTCAAAAAAGGCGTACTTCCTTTCTGATAGAACATGTCGTAGCAACGCACGTTCATATTGATGATGGCATCCGGGATCGCCGGAACGTTTCCACCGATGCCGCTGGACGTTGCATTGATGATCAAATCGAACGTTTCGCTCTGCAGTGAATCCATTGCCAGAGCACGAATGCTGCCGGTGTGGGCGAAGATCGCGGCCAGCTCCTGTGCGCGGGCAAAGGTACGGTTAGTCACAGTAACAGCACAGTCCAGGGATAAAAGCGGCAGCAATACTCCACGCGCCGCGCCGCCAGCACCTATCAGCAAAATACGATAGCCCGGTTTGATCAGATCCAGTCGTTCCAGATCGCTAAGCAACCCTATTCCATCGGTGTTATCACCCAGCAGCCGCCCATCTTCCAGCCGCTTCAGCGTATTCACCGCCCCGGCGAGCGCAGCCCGCTCGGTGAGTTCATCCGCTCTGGCGAAAGCTTCCTCTTTAAAAGGCACGGTGACGTTGCAGCCTTTGCCTCCTTCAGCAAAAAACCTGTTCAGCGTTTCAGTAAACGCCTCCAACGGCGCAAGCACTCGTCCGTAAGGATGTTCGATGTTCAACTGCCGGGCAAATTGCTGATGAATGAAAGGCGATTTGCTGTGGGCAATGGGGTTGCCGAATACGGCGTACTGTTCCATATGATTATCCCTGGCGGAAAAGTTCGCCCGTCAGGGCATCCCGGATTTCGGAAGGGTTAAGGCGACCGCCGGTTTCGCCTTTAACTACCGGGAAGGATTCGCCGAACTGAGCAACGACTTCTTCGACGTTGCGGCATGGCTCCTGCCCGCTCAGGTTCGCACTTGTTGAAACAAGTGGCTTACCGTAGGCCTGGCACAGCTCAACCACCAGCGGATGATTAGTGACGCGAACAGCCAGAGTGTCGAATCGGCCGGTCAACCAGCGGGGCGTTGACGCTCTCGCCGGAAAGACAAAAGTGACAGGCCCAGGCCAGCGCGAAAAGACCGTTTCTCGTTGGCTGTCTGTTAATACTGAATCATCTATATAAGGTTTGAGCTGCTCAAAACTCGCCGCAATAAGGATAAGTCCTTTTTCTACTGGCCTCTGCTTAAGCTCCAGCAAACGCATAACAGCAGTTTCACTGTCCGGATCGCAGCCGACGCCGAAAACAGCTTCAGTGGGATAAGCGATGACTTCTTTATTATTGAGCGCTTCGAGAGCTTTCAAAACGCTTAGTTCATGCAGGTGACTGTTCACTGATTTATTCCGCCGATATCGGCTTTCCACATTGTTTACTGGCGCAATAGAGCTTAACGCCCTGTGCCGTTTTCTTTTCGATAAGTAGCGGATAGTGGCACTCAGGGCACTCTCCCACCACCGGTTTGAAATTCAGAGCGAACTGGCAATCGGGATAACGATCGCAGGAATGAAAGGTTTTGCCATAGCGTGAGCGACGCTGAACAAGATGACCTTGATGGCATTGCGGGCAGGCGATAGACGTCTCATCAGGTTTATCAATAAGCTCGGTGTGTTCGCAGACGGGATACTGGCTACACCCTATGAACATGCCAAAACGCCCCTGACGAAGCACCATTTCCGCACCACAAACCGGGCAAAGCTGGCCTTCCAGAACTTTCACGATATGTCCGTCCGCCTGGCTTTTCAGGGGACGAACATAATCGCATTCCGGGTAATGGGAACAACCGAGAAACGGCCCGTGCTTACCGGACCGGATAATGAGCTCGGCCCCGCACTGTGGGCAGGGCTCGTTTTTAGGCACCGAAAACAGTGCAGATTTAGCCATAACAACTCTTGTCGCTGCGCAAGGGAATCAGTGCAGCATACCTTCATTTACTTCGAAGAGTAATTCTTCCATCTGCTGATAGGCATTTTCACAGCCCGGAATATTAAACAGCACCATCAGGATGACCCATTTCAGATCCTCCAGCTCAAACTCTGTGGCATCCAGCGCCATGACGCGTTCGATGACCATTTCACGCGTTTCGAGGTTTAGCACCTGAATCTGCTCCAGGAATAACAAGAATCCCCGGCAACTGGCATCCAGCCGTTGGCACTCATCTGCAGTATAAATGCGGACAGAAAGTGGATCCGAAGCCAGCTGCATCGGCTCTGCGAGCCCTTCCTGATAGTCAGCCAGCTTTTCCAACCACAGTAGTGCGTTGTAGATATCTTCCCGATCGAAACCGGCATCGGTTAAATCCCGCGTCAGTTTATCCTGGTCCACCCGCATCTCTGCTTCGTTATGGATGTAAGTCTCAAATAAATACATCAGTACGTCGAACATGGCATGCCCTCCTTAATCGGACATAGCCGCCGGGTACAGCTGCGATCCACCCTGCTAACTCCAGTTCGAGTAGCTGAGCTACGGTTACTGGCACAGGTTGGCCGGCACGTTCAGCGACAACGTCAACAGGTGTTACCTCATCTCCTACGTTAGCCAGGAGCTCCGGAAATGGCAATGCTGCAAACTCCGTATCCGGGGAATAATTTGATTTTTCAGGCTCATCTGGCAGCGGATAGCGCCCGAATTGCAAATTTTCCATGATGTCCTCTATCGTCGTCACAGGAACAGCTCCCTGCTTAATTAGCCAGTGCGGGCCTTCCGATCCGGGGTTGCCCAGCGGACCTGGAATTGCAAAGACTTCACGACCTTGCTCCAACGCGGTACGGGCAGTCACCAGAGAACCGCTTTTCGGTGCCGCCTCCACCACTAAAACACCGTAGCTGAGGCCACTGATGATTCGATTTCGGCGAGGGAAATTGGCAGGAAAGGGGAGCTGGTTCAACGGGAATTCGCTAACCAACGCGCCGCCATTTTCAAGAATACGCTGAGCCAGGGCGGCATGCCGACGCGGATAGGTATGAAAGAGGCCGTTTCCGAGCACAGCAATGGTTTTTCCATGAACATCCAGCGCGGCCCTGTGTGCTATTCCATCAATGCCGAGCGCCATACCGCTGGTCACCGTCAGGCCTTTTCGGGCAATAGCCTCACTAAGGATGCGCCCCCAGCGCTCCCCATACCAGGAATGGTGACGGCTGCCGACAATGGCGATTTGTGGAGACAAGAGTAACTGCGGATCCCCCGCGACAAACAAAGCCCCAGGGTAATCGACGGTCGCTTTTAGAGTGGAAGGATAACCGGCATGATCCGCCGTCAGTAAGTGGTGCCCGGGATGTGTTAGCCAGGCAAGCATCTCATTCATCACCCGCCCGGAAAACGAGAAAAAGTGTTTTACCTGGGCCGTAGAAAACCCCTGATTGCGCAAAAAACCTGCGTCTACTGAACCAGCTGAAATGAGTCTTTTTGCCAGCTCGCACATCGTATTGCCGTATAACCCATTGACCGCCATCAGGCGGATCCAGATCTCCGTGGGCGTCATCCTTTTCTCCTTGCCACAAGCTGTCTCGTCAATCTTTGCGATTGGTCAGTGATGCTGTCAATCAGAGGGGGTTTTGTCTAGAATAGAGGTAATAATCTTTCCAACTCCTGAACACAACTCTGGATAATTATGTCAGTTTTGCAAGTGTTACATATTCCGGACGAGCGCCTTCGCAAAGTCGCAGAGCCGGTTAAAGAAGTGAATGCCGACATTCAGCGTATCGTCGATGATATGTTCGAAACCATGTACGACGAAGAAGGCATTGGCCTGGCCGCAACGCAGGTCGATATCCATCAGCGCATCATCGTGATTGACGTTTCCGAAGATCGTGCCGAACAGCTGGTGTTGATTAACCCTGAGCTGCTGGAAAAGAGCGGTGAAACCGGCATCGAAGAAGGCTGCCTGTCTATTCCTGAGCAGCGTGCTCTCGTTCCACGTGCCGAGCGAGTTAAAATTCGCGCGCTGGACAGAAATGGTAAGTCGTTCGAACTGGAGGCCGATGGCCTGCTGGCAATCTGCATTCAGCACGAGATGGATCATCTGGTAGGTAAACTGTTCATCGACTATCTCTCTCCGCTGAAACAGCAGCGTATTCGCCAGAAAGTTGAAAAACTGGATCGCCTGAACGCTCGCGCTTAAGGATAAGAATTAACGTGTCAGAATCACTTCGCATTATTTTTGCCGGTACTCCTGACTTTGCAGCGCGTCATCTTGACGCGCTGTTGTCGTCTGGGCACCAGATCGTGGGCGTATTTACCCAACCAGACCGTCCCGCCGGCCGCGGTAAAAAGCTGATGCCGAGCCCCGTTAAAGTGCTGGCAGAAGAAAAAGGTCTGCCGGTTTTCCAGCCCGCCTCGCTTCGCCCGCAGGAAAACCAGCAGCTCGTTGCCGATCTCAACGCCGACGTTATGGTGGTGGTAGCGTATGGTCTGATTTTACCGAAAGCCGTTCTTGATATGCCACGCCTCGGCTGCATTAACGTTCATGGTTCACTGCTGCCACGCTGGCGTGGTGCTGCACCAATCCAGCGTTCTCTCTGGGCGGGTGATGCACAAACGGGCGTCACGATCATGCAGATGGACGTCGGGCTTGATACCGGTGACATGCTCTATAAGCTCGCCTGCCCGATCACGGCAGAAGACACCAGCGGCTCGCTGTACGACAAGCTGGCTGAGCTCGGTCCACAAGGGTTGATCGAAACCCTGAAGCAGATGGCGGAAGGCACAGCTAAACCTGAAGTTCAGGACGAAGCGCTGGTCACACACGCCGAAAAGCTCAGCAAAGAAGAGGCTCGCGTTGACTGGTCACTTTCGGCTGAACAGCTTGAACGTAATATCCGGGCCTTTAATCCATGGCCAATGAGCTGGCTGGAGATTGATGGTCAACCGGTTAAAGTCTGGCAAGCCACAGTTATTCACGCAGACACTGCGGCAGAACCAGGAACGATCGTCGATGCCAACAAGAAAGGCATCCAGGTTGCAACCGCGCGTGGGATCCTGAATCTGCAGTCGCTTCAGCCTGCGGGAAAAAAGGCCATGAGCGCACAGGATCTTCTGAATTCACGTCGGGAGTGGTTTATTCCCGGCAACCGTCTTGCCTGACGGTTTCTTACTTTCAGCCCGGTTATACCGGGCCTTTTCATTTTTATGCTTATGAAAAAAAATACAAATTTACGTAGCCTTGCCGCTCAGGCTATCGAACAGGTCGTTGAGAAAGGCCAGTCGCTGAGCAATGTTTTGCCGCACCTGCAAAACAAAGTTGCCGATAAAGATCGTGCCCTGCTGCAGGAACTGAGTTTTGGCGTGCTGCGTACTCTGCCGCAGCTGGAGTGGCTCATCAAAAAATTGATGGAACGCCCCATGACGGGCAAACAGCGTACCGTCCACTTTCTACTGATGGTTGGCCTTTATCAGCTTCTGTATACCCGCATTCCAGCCCACGCGGCGCTGGCGGAAACGGTTGAAGGTGCAGTAGCCATCAAGCGCCCGCAGCTGAAAGGGCTGATCAACGGTGTACTGCGCCAGTTTCAGCGTAATCAGGAAGCCCTGTTAGCCGAATTTGCCGGGACGGAAATGCGCTTCCTGCACCCTTCCTGGCTGGTGAAACGTATTCAAAAAGCTTATCCGCAGCAGTGGCAAGCCATCCTTGAGGCCAACAACCAGCGCCCACCTATGTGGCTGCGCGTTAACCGCAACCATCACTCACGTGATGCATGGCTTGCATTGCTGGAAGCATCCGGAATGAAAGGCTTTACGCATCAGGACTACCCTGACGCTGTGCGCCTGGAAACGCCGACGTCGGTAATGGCACTGCCCGGCTTTGCCGAGGGCTGGGTCACCGTACAGGATGCTTCCGCCCAAGGCTGCATGAACTATCTGACGCCTAAAAATGGCGAAGAGATCCTCGATTTGTGCGCGGCGCCGGGCGGGAAAACGACCCACATTCTTGAAGTCGCCCCTAAAGCGAGCGTACTGGCCGTCGATGTTGATGAGCAGCGCCTGACTCGCGTCTATGAAAACCTGAAACGCCTCGGCATGAACGCACGGGTGAAGCAAGGCGATGGCCGTTATCCTTCACAGTGGTGCGGTGAACAGCAGTTCGATCGCATTCTGCTGGATGCCCCTTGCTCCGCTACGGGCGTGATTCGCCGCCACCCGGATATCAAATGGCTACGGCGCGATCGTGATATCGCTGAACTGGCTCAGCTTCAGGCAGAAATCCTTGATGCCACCTGGCTGCATCTCAAAGCTGGCGGTACGCTGGTGTACGCCACCTGCTCTATTCTGCCGGAAGAAAACAGCGAACAGATTGCAGCGTTCCTGAAACGTACGCCAGATGCGACCCTCTGCGAGACGGGCACCGCAGAACATCCCGGTCAGCAAAACCTGCCGGCGGCGGATGAAGGCGACGGATTCTTTTACGCTAAGCTAATCAAACAGTGATGAATTAATGGATCGCGACTGATGAAAATTATCATTCTGGGTGCCGGACAAGTGGGCGGTACGCTGGCAGAGAACCTGGTCGGCGAGAATAACGACATCACCGTGGTAGATACCAACGGCGATCGCCTGCGCACCCTGCAGGACAAATTCGATTTACGCGTTGTTCAGGGCCACGGCTCTCATCCCCGCGTGCTGAGGGAAGCCGGGGCTGACGATGCGGATATGCTCGTCGCCGTTACCAGCTCTGATGAAACCAATATGGTTGCCTGCCAGGTAGCCTATTCTCTTTTCAATACGCCGAACCGCATCGCTCGTATTCGTTCACCCGACTACGTCCGCGACGCAGATAAGTTGTTCCATTCTGAAGCGGTGCCAATCGATCATCTGATCGCACCTGAACAGCTTGTCATCGACAATATTTATCGCCTGATTGAGTATCCGGGTGCCCTGCAGGTGGTGAACTTTGCCGAAGGAAAAGTGAGCCTAGCGGTGGTAAAAGCCTATTATGGTGGCCCACTGGTCGGTAATGCGCTGTCCACTATGCGGGAGCACATGCCGCATATCGATACTCGCGTAGCGGCGATTTTCCGCCACGACCGGCCTATCCGTCCTCAGGGATCGACCATTGTTGAGGCAGGCGACGAAGTCTTCTTCATTGCCGCTTCGCAGCATATTCGCGCCGTAATGAGTGAACTTCAGCGCCTGGAAAAGCCCTATAAGCGAATCATGCTTGTCGGCGGCGGAAACATCGGCGCTGGTCTGGCACGTCGTCTGGAAAAAGATTACAGCGTGAAACTGATCGAACGGGATCAGCAACGCGCGGCTGAGCTTGCGGAAAAGCTGCAAAATACGATCGTCTTCTTTGGCGACGCATCGGATCAGGAGTTGCTGGCAGAAGAGCATATCGATCAGGTTGATCTGTTTATTGCCGTCACCAACGACGATGAAGCGAATATTATGTCGGCCATGTTAGCCAAGCGTATGGGTGCTAAAAAAGTGATGGTGCTTATCCAGCGCCGTGCCTATGTCGATCTGGTGCAGGGCAGCGTGATTGATATTGCAATTTCCCCACAGCAGGCCACTATCTCCGCATTATTAAGCCATGTCCGCAAGGCAGATATCGTTGGTGTTTCATCTCTTCGCCGAGGCGTTGCTGAGGCGATTGAAGCCGTCGCCCATGGGGATGAAAGTACCTCCAGGGTGGTTGGCCGCGTGATTGATGATATTAAACTCCCGCCGGGCACAATTATTGGTGCAGTCGTTCGCGGTAATGAAGTCCTCATCGCCAATGACAATTTGCGGATTGAGCAGGGTGACCACGTAATTATGTTCCTGACGGATAAAAAGTTTATTACCGACGTCGAGCGCCTGTTCCAGCCCAGTCCGTTCTTCCTGTAACCGAAAAAGGCGCTCAAATGAGCGTCTTTTTTATTAACCCTTTATTATTCAAGGTCTATTTATTCAAAATAGCCGTCGCGCTGTAATGGAAATTGACCAGACATTTGTTAAACTTATAAACGACAGCTGGTTCAAGGAGAATAAAATGAGCATTATTAAAGAGTTTCGCGAATTCGCGATGCGCGGAAACGTGGTTGATTTGGCAGTGGGTG
Source organism: Scandinavium sp. UTDF21-P1B (assembly GCF_040750395.1). NCBI lineage: Bacteria > Pseudomonadati > Pseudomonadota > Gammaproteobacteria > Enterobacterales > Enterobacteriaceae > Scandinavium > Scandinavium sp. UTDF21-P1B. The sequence continues at coordinate 17,038 of NZ_JBFLVD010000032.1, read as the reverse complement.
TCATTATTGGTGCGGCATTCGGTAAAATCGTATCGTCATTAGTTGCCGATATTATTATGCCTCCGCTGGGATTATTGATTGGCGGGATCGATTTCAAACAGTTTGCGGTTACGCTGCGTGATGCGCAGGGCGACGTTCCTGCGGTAGTGATGCACTACGGCGTGTTCATCCAGAATATTTTTGATTTCGTGATTGTGGCATTCGCCATCTTTATGGCGATTAAGCTTATTAACAAGCTCAATCGTAAGAAAGAAGAGCCGGCTGCGGATCCAGTACCGACGAAAGAAGAAGTCTTACTGACTGAAATTCGCGATCTGCTGAAAGAGCAAAACAGCCGCTCTTAATCAGGACACTGAAAGCAGAAAGCCAGTGGTAAAAAAGTGATTCACTTTCTTGCCACTGGCCTCCCAGTTACCTCTGTTGCCATGTTTGCCCTTACGCTGAAAACTGCCTTTCCCTTTCTTACTTTTCTCAACGCGCTGACGAAACAGTGGGTCACGTAATAACGCTTCTACCGCGTTATCCTTTATTTGCCCCTTCGTATGCTGATAGCGGCTCATATTTTCTCCGGATTGTGTAATAAGACGGCGGGAGTGTAATCCTGCAACAGTCGAAAATCAATGCCCTGCTTGCTCTGCCTCAGCTCCCTGCTCAAGCGCTTCGAGAATAGAACAGTAAACACTGCTGTGGGCACTGCCGCAGCATGCATCATTCAGGCGCTGCAGAGAACGGCGCATCGTTTCCAGCTGCGCAATCCTTGCTTCGACTTCATTCAGCCGGGACTGGACGATGCTTTTCGACTCCTGACAGGTATGATGTTCGGGATCGATACGAATCGACAGCAGTTCACGGATCGCTTCGAGCGTAAAGCCAAGCTGCGTACCGTGGCGTATAAACCGCAAGCGCTGCAGATCGCTTTCTGTATAAAGCCGGAATCCACCTTCAGTGCGAACAGAATGATCCATCATCTGCTGTTTTTCATAATAGCGGATGGTATCGGGCGTCACGCCTGCGAGTTTCGCTAATTCACCAATACGATACATCAGCATTCCTCCCGTAATTTACTGCATAACTTATCGGCATAATCACCACGCAAAAAATCTGTACTCAGCCCGGCCTGCTGTAGTTTCAATTCGAGCAGCGTAAGGCGGCGCTGGATTTCAGGCACTCCAGGGTCATCCTCACGAATACCTTTTAGCAATCCTATGAGCTCGACGGCCTCTTTATGCTGTGCGAGTTCCGGAGGAAGGCAACCAGCGTTCTTCAACAGACGATAACCTGCACGCAGTTCAGGGGGAACATGACTGTCATCATCAAGAAATAAAGGTTCACCCCGGCCCGGCAGGAGATCAAACTCACCCCGGGACTGTGCCTCCTGAATATGACGCTCGGCCCACTGATCGAGTAACCACATCGTAAATATCCTGATGAACAAAAAGAGTACAATGATTGTAGCGAAATGGGGATCTTACAGGCATAAAAAAAACCCGCCGAGGCGGGTTTTTTCATACTACTGCAAATTACTCTGCAGCTGCTTCTGCTTTCGCTTCTGAACGATCAACCAGCTCGATGTAAGCCATCGGCGCGTTGTCGCCTGCACGGAAACCACACTTCATGATGCGAGTGTAACCACCGGCACGGCTCGCGAAACGCGGGCCCAGTTCGTTAAACAGTTTTGCCACGATCTCGTTATCACGAGTACGGGCGAATGCCAGACGACGATTAGCAACGCTATCAGTCTTGGCAAGAGTAATCAGCGGCTCAACTACGCGACGCAGCTCTTTCGCTTTAGGCAGGGTCGTCTTGATGATCTCATGACGAACCAGGGAACCTGCCATGTTGCGGAACATAGCCTGGCGATGGCTGCTGTTGCGGTTCAGTTGACGACCACTCTTACGATGGCGCATGACCTTATCCTTCTCAGTAAAACCTTAACCTGTGATCCGGTTACTCGTCAGCAATGCTTGCCGGTGGCCAGTTTTCCAGGCGCATGCCCAGAGACAGACCACGAGAGGCCAGCACGTCTTTAATCTCAGTAAGAGATTTTTTACCCAGGTTTGGCGTTTTCAGCAACTCAACCTCGGTACGCTGTACCAGATCACCGATATAGTGGATAGCTTCTGCCTTGAGGCAGTTAGCAGAGCGGACAGTCAATTCCAGATCGTCAACAGGGCGCAGCAGGATCGGATCGAATTCTGGTTTCTCTTCTTTCACTTCCGGCTGACGTACATCACGTAAGTCAACGAAAGCTTCCAGTTGTTCTGCCAGGATGGTTGCCGCACGACGAATCGCCTCTTCAGGATCGATTGTGCCATTGGTTTCCATTTCGATGACCAGCTTGTCCAGGTCGGTACGCTGCTCTACGCGCGCTGCTTCAACATTGTAGGCGATACGCTCTACAGGGCTGTAGCATGCGTCGACCAGCAGACGGCCGATTGGGCGCTCATCTTCTTCCGAATGAATTCGGGCAGAAGCCGGCACATAACCGCGACCGCGCTGAACTTTGATACGCATATTGATAGATGCGTTCTCATCAGTCAGGTGGCAGATAACATGCTGCGGCTTGACGATTTCGACATCACCGTCGTGGGTGATGTCGGCTGCGGTCACAGGGCCAATGCCAGATTTATTCAGAGTAAGAATAACTTCATCTTTACCCTGAACTCTCACCGCCAGCCCTTTCAGGTTGAGCAGGATTTCAAGGATATCTTCCTGAACGCCTTCTTTGGTGCTGTACTCATGAAGTACACCATCAATCTCAACCTCGGTCACCGCGCAACCCGGCATCGATGAGAGCAGAATACGGCGCAGTGCGTTACCCAAAGTATGGCCGAAGCCACGCTCTAAAGGCTCAAGGGTCACCTTGGCGTGCGTCGAACTCACTTGCTCGATATCGACCAGGCGCGGTTTTAGAAACTCTGTCACAGAACCCTGCATTGTGTCCTCTCTTTGGTACTAAGCTTTACTTGGAGTAAAGCTCGACGATCAGGTGTTCGTTAATGTCCGCAGACAGATCAGAACGCTCAGGCTGACGCTTGAACGTACCTTCCATCTTGCCAGCATCAACTTCCAGCCAGGTTGGCTTTTCACGCTGCTCAGCCAGCTCAAGAGCGGCTTTCACGCGAGATTGCTTTTTCGCTTTCTCACGAACACTGACAACGTCATTCGCTTTAACCTGATAAGAAGCGATGTTAACAACACGACCGTTTACCATGATAGCTTTGTGGCTAACCAGCTGACGTGATTCAGCACGAGTAGCGCCGAAGCCCATACGGTATACAACGTTGTCCAGACGACCTTCCAGCAGAGCCAACAGGTTTTCACCGGTGTTGCCTTTCAGACGTGCTGCTTCTTTGTAGTAGTTACGGAACTGACGCTCCAGCACACCGTAGATACGGCGAACTTTTTGCTTTTCACGCAACTGCACACCATAGTCAGACAGACGCGGTTTACGCGCACCGTGCTGGCCAGGAGCTTGTTCAATTTTACACTTGGTATCGATCGCGCGAACGCCAGACTTAAGGAATAAGTCGGTGCCCTCACGACGGCTCAGCTTGAGCTTAGGACCCAAATATCTTGCCATTTTCTTTCTCCAACTAACCTGGAAAACGCAGCGTTATACGCGACGTTTTTTCGGCGGACGACAACCGTTATGAGGGATCGGAGTCACATCAGTAATGTTAGTGATGCGGAAACCAGCGGCGTTCAGAGCACGAATAGTAGATTCGCGACCCGGACCCGGACCTTTGACCATAACTTCCAGATTCTTGATACCGTAATCTTTTACGGCTTCAGCGCAACGCTCTGCCGCAACCTGAGCTGCGAACGGAGTGGATTTGCGAGAACCACGGAAACCGGAACCACCGGCTGTTGCCCAACCCAGTGCGTTACCCTGACGATCAGAGATGGTAACGATGGTGTTGTTGAAAGAAGCATGGATATGAGCCACGCCGTCAGAGACTTGTTTTCTTACACGCTTACGTGCACGAACTGGTGCCTTTGCCATTATTCAATCACCCCGATTATTTCTTGATCGGTTTGCGCGGACCCTTACGGGTACGTGCGTTGGTCTTAGTACGCTGACCGCGCACTGGCAGACCACGACGATGACGCAAACCGCGATAGCAACCAAGATCCATCAGGCGCTTGATGCTCATGCTGATTTCACGGCGCAGATCACCTTCAACGACAAATTTGGCAACTTCGTCACGCAGCGTGTCGATTTGTTCTTCAGACAGCTCACTGATCTTAACATCTTCAGCAATACCTGCCGCAGCCAGAATGGCTTTGGAACGGGTTTTGCCGACGCCGAAGATCGAAGTTAATGCGATCACGGCATGTTTCTGATCAGGAATGTTAATGCCTGCTATACGGGCCACTATGCACTCCTACTATTTAATATGTACATACCATGCTGAAAAGCCCGTTTTCAGGATACTCAAATGGATATGTACAGACATACAAAAAGATTGGCTGGCTAATCTAGCCAGCTCAACCCAACTTTGCAAGAAAAATATGCGAATTAATCAGCCTTGGCGCTGTTTATGCTTCGGCTCGGCACTGCAAATCACACGGATGACACCATCACGCTTAACGATTTTGCAGTTACGGCATAATTTCTTGACGGAAGCACGAACTTTCATTTTTACTCTCCGTAACTTCTCGGGCGACCATTAACGGCCATAGCCTTTCAGGTTCGCCTTCTTCAATGCAGACTCGTACTGACTTGACATCATCAGAGTTTGCACTTGAGCCATAAAGTCCATAATCACGACAACAACGATGAGCAGCGATGTTCCACCAAAGTAGAACGGCACTTTCATTGCATCACGCATGAACTCCGGGATCAGGCAGATAAAAGTGATGTACAACGCACCGACCAAAGTCAGACGAGTCATTACTTTATCGATATACTTCGCCGTTTGTTCTCCCGGACGAATTCCTGGTACGAATGCACCGGACTTCTTCAGGTTATCTGCTGTTTCACGCGGGTTGAAAACCAACGCCGTGTAGAAGAAACAGAAGAAGATGATTGCAGACGCATAGAGTAACACATAAAGCGGTTGCCCAGGCTGCAAATACAGCGAAATTGTTGTCAGCCAGTTCCAACCAGTACCGCCCCCGAACCATGACGCGATGGTCGCCGGGAACAGAATAATACTGGAAGCGAAGATTGCCGGGATTACCCCCGCCATATTCACTTTCAGCGGTAAATGTGTGCTCTGTGCAGCATAGACACGACGACCTTGCTGGCGTTTCGCGTAGTTTACCACAATGCGGCGTTGACCACGTTCAACAAACACAACAAAGAAGGTCACTGCAAATACTAATACTGCAACCAACAGCAACAGGAGGAAGTGCAGGTCGCCTTGACGCGCTTGCTCAATAGTATGGGCGATGGCTGGCGGGAGACCCGCAACGATACCGGCGAAGATAATGATCGAGATACCGTTACCGATACCACGTTCAGTAATCTGTTCGCCGAGCCACATCAGGAACATCGTTCCTGTGACCAGACTAACAACAGCGGTGAAATAGAATGCAAAGCCTGGGTTAATCACCAGGCCCTGCATACCAGGCATATTCGGCAAACCAGTAGCAATACCGGTTGCCTGGAATATTGCCAGCACCAGAGTGCCGTAGCGGGTGTACTGGCTAATCTTACGACGGCCAGATTCCCCTTCCTTCTTAATCTCTGCCAGCGTCGGGTGAACCACCGTCAGCAGCTGGATAATAATCGATGCCGAAATGTACGGCATGATACCCAAGGCAAAGATAGAAGCACGGCTGAGAGCACCACCAGAGAACATGTTAAACATCTCAATGATGGTGCCTCGCTGTTGCTCAAGCAGTTTGGCAAGTACAGCGGCATCAATACCAGGGATTGGAATAAAAGAGCCAATACGGAACACGATAAGCGCACCGATAACAAACAGCAGTCTGCGTTTCAGCTCGCCTAAGCCACCTTTGGCACTTTGAAAATCTAATCCCGGTTGTTTAGCCATCTGCTACTTATTCCTCGATTTTACCGCCAGCAGCTTCGATAGCAGCACGAGCGCCTTTAGTCACGCGCAGGCCGTTAACAGTTACCGGACGAGTTACTTCACCAGCCAGAATCACTTTCGCGAATTCAATCTGGATTCCGATAATGTTAGCCGCTTTCAGCGTGTTCAGGTCAACTACGTCGCCTTCTACTTTAGCCAGATCGGACAGACGAACTTCGGCTGTGATCATTGCTTTGCGTGAAGTGAAACCGAACTTCGGCAGACGACGGTACAGAGGCATCTGACCACCCTCGAAACCGCGACGTACGCCACCGCCAGAACGAGAGTTCTGACCTTTGTGACCACGACCACCGGTTTTACCGAGGCCAGAACCGATACCACGACCCAGGCGTTTACCCGCCTTTTTAGAGCCTTCGGCCGGAGACAGAGTATTTAAACGCATCTCTTACTCCTCAACTTTAACCATGTAGGAAACCGCGTTGACCATACCACGAACAGCGGGAGTATCCTCGCGCTCTACGGTGTGGCCAATACGACGCAGACCCAGGCCAAGCAGCGTTGCCTTGTGTTTCGGCAGACGACCGATTGCACTGCGGGTTTGAGTAATTTTAATAGTCTTTGCCATGGTCAATTACCCCAGAATTTCTTCAACGGATTTACCACGCTTGGCAGCGACCATTTCTGGAGAATTCATATTTTCCAGGCCATCGATAGTTGCACGAACCACGTTAATCGGGTTGGTGGAACCATACGCTTTAGCCAGAACGTTATGAACTCCAGCGACTTCGAGGACGGCGCGCATTGCACCACCGGCGATGATACCGGTACCTTCAGAAGCCGGCTGCATGAAGACACGAGAACCCGTGTGAACACCTTTAACAGGGTGTTGCAGGGTGCCGTGGTTCAGCGCGACGTTAATCATATTGCGACGGGCTTTTTCCATCGCTTTCTGGATCGCTGCTGGAACTTCACGCGCTTTACCGTAACCAAAACCAACGCGACCGTTACCATCGCCTACTACAGTCAGAGCTGTGAAGGAGAAAATACGACCACCTTTAACGGTTTTAGATACGCGGTTAACCGCGATCAGCTTTTCCTGCAGTTCGCCAGCTTGTTTTTCGATGTGAGCCATCTTACACCTCTACCTTAGAACTGAAGGCCAGCTTCACGGGCAGCATCTGCCAGTGCCTGGACACGACCATGATATTGGAACCCGGAACGGTCAAAGGACACATCTTTGATGCCTTTTTCCAGAGCGCGTTCAGCGACAGCTTTACCCACAGCTGCTGCAGCGTCTTTGTTACCGGTGTACTTCAGTTGTTCAGAGATAGCTTTTTCTACAGTAGAAGCAGCTACCAGAACTTCAGAACCGTTCGGTGCAATTACCTGTGCGTAAATATGACGCGGGGTACGATGTACCACCAGGCGAGTTGCACCCAGCTCCTGGAGCTTGCGGCGTGCGCGGGTCGCACGACGGATACGAGCAGATTTCTTATCCATAGTGTTACCTTACTTCTTCTTAGCCTCTTTGGTACGCACGACTTCGTCGGCGTAACGAACACCCTTGCCTTTATAAGGCTCAGGACGACGGTAGGCGCGCAGATCTGCTGCAACCTGACCGATCACCTGCTTATCAGCGCCTTTCAGCACAATTTCAGTTTGAGTCGGACATTCTGCAGTAATACCTGCTGGCAGCTGGTGGTCAACAGGGTGAGAGAAACCTAATGACAGGTTTACTACATTCCCTTTAACCGCTGCACGATAACCTACACCAACCAGCTGCAGCTTCTTAGTGAAGCCTTCGGTAACACCGATAACCATTGAGTTCAGCAGGGCACGCGCGGTACCAGCCTGAGCCCAACCATCCACGAAACCATCACGTGGACCGAAGGTCAGTGCATTATCAGCATGTTTAACTTCAACAGCATCGTTGAGAGTACGAGTCAGCTCGCCGTTTTTACCTTTGATCGTAATAACCTGACCGTTGATTTTTACATCAACGCCGGCAGGAACAACGACCGGTGCTTTAGCAACACGAGACATGTTTTCCTCCGATTAGGCTACGTAGCAGATAATTTCGCCGCCAAGACCAGCCTGGCGCGCTGCACGATCAGTCATAACACCTTTAGAGGTAGAAACAACTGCGATACCCAGACCCGCCATAACTTTAGGCAGCTCATCTTTTTTCTTATAGATGCGCAGACCTGGGCGGCTGACACGCTGAATGCTTTCTACAACAGCTTTACCCTGGAAGTACTTAAGAGTCACTTCCAGTTCCGGCTTGGTGTCGCCTTCAACTTTAAATTCTTCAATAAAACCTTCTTCCTTCAGCACGTTGGCAATTGCCACTTTCAGCTTGGAGGAAGGCATGGTGACCGCAACTTTGTTCGCGGCCTGACCGTTACGGATACGGGTCAGCATATCCGCGATCGGATCTTGCATGCTCATCTGTCTTTACTCCCGTGATTCAATTGGTGACAATTACCAGCTAGCCTTTTTCAAGCCAGGTACTTCACCGCGCATTGCGGCTTCACGAAGCTTGATACGGCTCAACCCGAACTTGCCCACATAACCATGTGGACGACCAGTCTGGCGGCAGCGGTTACGCTGACGGGACGGGCTGGAATCACGCGGCAGACTCTGCAGCTTCAGAACTGCGTTCCAACGATCTTCGTCGGAAGCGTTAACATCAGAGATGATCGCTTTCAGTTCAGCGCGTTTCGCGAAGTATTTTTCAGCTAAAGCTACGCGTTTAACTTCGCGTGCTTTCATTGATTGCTTAGCCATTAAGTAACCCTACCTTACTTGCGGAACGGGAAGTCAAAGGCAGCCAGCAGAGCACGGCCTTCTTCGTCAGAATTCGCAGTAGTGGTAATGGTAATATCCAAACCACGCACGCGGTCGACTTTGTCATAGTCGATTTCTGGGAAGATGATCTGCTCACGGACACCCATGCTGTAGTTACCACGACCATCGAAAGACTTAGCGGACAGGCCACGGAAGTCACGAATACGAGGTACAGCAATAGTGATCAGGCGCTCAAGGAACTCCCACATGCGTTCGCCACGCAGAGTTACTTTACAGCCGATCGGATAGCCCTGACGGATTTTGAAGCCTGCAACTGATTTGCGTGCTTTGGTGATCAACGGCTTTTGACCGGAGATTGCTGTCAGATCAGCTGCTGCGTTATCCAGCAGTTTCTTGTCAGCGATCGCTTCACCAACACCCATGTTCAGGGTGATCTTCTCGACCCGAGGGACTTGCATGACAGAATTGTAGTTAAACTCAGTCATGAGTTTCTTAACTACTTCGTCTTTGTAGTAATCATGCAGTTTCGCCATCGTACTACTCCAAATTACTTGATAGTTTCGCTGTTAGACTTGAAGAAACGGACTTTTTTGCCGTCTTCGAATCTAAAGCCTACACGGTCAGCCTTGCCGGTTGCCGCATTGAAGATTGCAACGTTAGAGATCTGAAGCGCAGCTTCTTTCTCAACGATGCCACCTGGCTGGTTCAGGGCCGGTACAGGCTTCTGATGCTTTTTAACCAGGTTGATACCTTCAACAATGACCTTGCCGGAAGACAGGACATTCTTAACTTTACCGCGTTTACCTTTATCTTTACCGGTCAACACGATAACTTCGTCATCACGACGGATTTTCGCTGCCATGATTCGCTCCTTAGAGTACTTCTGGTGCCAGAGAGATAATTTTCATGAACTTTTCATTACGCAGTTCACGAGTTACCGGCCCAAAAATACGCGTGCCGATTGGCTGCTCGCTGTTATTGTTTAAAATAACGCATGCATTGCCATCGAAGCGAATGACAGAACCGTCCGGGCGACGAACACCCTTCTTGGTGCGCACCACTACCGCTTTCAGCACATCGCCTTTCTTCACCTTACCACGTGGAATTGCTTCCTTGATGGTAATCTTGATGATGTCGCCGACGCCTGCGTAGCGACGGTGCGAGCCACCCAGAACCTTGATACACATTACGCGACGTGCACCGGAGTTGTCGGCCACGTTCAGCATAGTCTGTTCTTGGATCATTTTAGTGCTCCGCTAATGTCAACTACTACTGAGACCCAAAAAATCAGGGTCGTTAAAAAGCCCCATATCGAGGGCGCGGCATTATAACACCGCTCACAAGATAAGGGTAGAAAAAATAAACGGCTCATTTCTGAGCCGTTTATTCATAGTGAGAAGACGTACTGTATTACAGAACGGCTTTCTCTACAACGCGAACCAGCGTCCAGGACTTAGTCTTGGACAGTGGACGGCATTCACGGATTTCAACCTTGTCGCCGATACCACATTCGTTGTTCTCGTCATGTACGTGCAGTTTGGTCGTACGTTTGATGAATTTCCCGTAGATCGGGTGCTTCACAACACGTTCGATGGCAACAACAATGGATTTCTCCATTTTGTCGCTGACAACGCGACCTTGCAGAGTACGGATTTTATCGGTCATTACGCACCCGCCTTCTGAGTCAGTAAAGTCTTAACACGTGCAACATTACGACGAACCTGCTTCAGCAGGTGAGTCTGTTGCAGCTGGCCGCTTGCAGCCTGCATACGCAGGTTGAATTGCTCGCGCAGCAGGTTAAGCAGCTCGGTGTTCAGCTCTTCAACGCTCTTTTCACGCAGCTCATTTGCTTTCATTACATCACCGTCTTAGTTACAAAGGTGGTTTTGATAGGCAGTTTCGCTGCTGCCAGGCCGAAGGCTTCACGGGCCAGCTCTTCCGGAACACCGTCCATTTCATACAGGACTTTACCCGGCTGAATCAAGGCAACCCAATACTCCACGTTACCTTTACCTTTACCCATACGAACTTCCAGCGGCTTCTCGGTAATTGGTTTGTCCGGGAATACACGGATCCAAATTTTACCTTGACGCTTAACTGCACGGGTCATAGCACGACGTGCTGCTTCGATCTGACGTGCAGTCAGACGACCACGGCCAACAGCTTTCAGACCGAAAGTGCCGAAGCTAACATCCGTACCCTGCGCCAGACCACGGTTGCGGCCTTTGTGCACTTTACGGAATTTTGTACGCTTTGGTTGTAACATCAGCGACGCTCCTTATTTACGGCCTTTACGCTGCTGCTTTTTAGGTTGAGCAGCCGGTTCCGGTTGTTCAACAGCAGCCATACCACCCAGGATCTCGCCTTTGAAGATCCATACCTTAACGCCGATTACACCGTAAGTGGTGTGCGCTTCAGAGGTGTTGTAGTCAATGTCAGCACGCAGAGTGTGCAGCGGTACGCGACCTTCACGGTACCATTCGGTACGTGCGATTTCCGCGCCGCCCAGACGGCCGCTAACTTCAACTTTGATACCTTTAGCGCCCAGACGCATTGCGTTCTGTACAGCACGCTTCATAGCACGACGGAACATAACACGACGTTCCAGCTGAGAAGTGATGCTGTCAGCAACCAGTTTTGCGTCCAGTTCAGGCTTACGAACTTCGGCGATATTGATCTGTGCAGGTACGCCAGCGATATCCGCTACGACCTTGCGCAGTTTTTCTACGTCTTCGCCTTTCTTACCGATAACGATGCCAGGACGAGCAGTGTGAATAGTCACACGGATGCTCTTAGCCGGACGCTCGATAACGATACGAGATACGGACGCTTTAGCCAGTTCCTTAGTCAGGTACTGGCGGACTTTAAAATCGCTGTCCAGGTTGTCAGCGAATTCTTTGGTGTTCGCAAACCAAGTAGAGTTCCAAGGTTTTACAATACCCAGGCGAATACCATTAGGATGTACTTTCTGACCCATTGCTAGTCTCCAGAGTCTCAGCGATCGGACACAACCACAGTAATGTGGCTGGTGCGCTTCAGGATGCGATCTGCACGACCTTTTGCACGCGGCATAATGCGCTTCATGCTTGGGCCTTCGTCTACGAAAATTTTCGTAACTTTCAGATCGTCGATGTCAGCGCCATCGTTGTGTTCAGCGTTAGCAATGGCAGATTCCAGTACTTTCTTGACCAATACCGCAGCTTTCTTGTTGGTATAGGTCAGGATGTCCAGGGCCTGCGACACTTTCTTACCGCGAATCAGGTCAGCAACAAGGCGAACCTTCTGAGCAGAAGAACGAGCATGGCGATGTTGAGCTAAAGTTTCCATCTCTTCCTCCTACCTTATTTCTTCTTCGCTTTTTTATCAGCAGCGTGGCCGCGATAAGTACGAGTCGGTGCGAATTCACCCAGTTTGTGACCAACCATTTCGTCGGAAACAAAGACTGGAACGTGCTGACGACCATTATGGACAGCGATGGTCAAACCGATCATGTTAGGAAAGATCGTTGAACGACGGGACCAAGTGCGCAGGGGCTTCTTGTCACCGCTTTCCACCGCTTTCTCTACCTTCTTCAGCAAGTGCAGGTCAATAAAAGGACCTTTCTTGAGAGAACGTGGCATGGCTTATCCTCTAAAATTATTTGCTACGGCGACGTACGATAAATTTATCAGTACGCTTGTTGCTGCGGGTCTTCTTACCTTTGGTCTGAACGCCCCACGGAGTTACCGGGTGCTTACCAAAGTTACGACCTTCACCACCACCATGTGGGTGGTCGACTGGGTTCATCGCAGTACCGCGAACGGTAGGACGAACACCACGCCAGCGTGCAGCACCTGCTTTACCCAGAACGCGCAGCATATGCTCAGCATTGCCAACTTCGCCCAAGGTTGCACGGCAGTCTGCTTCGACTTTACGCATTTCACCAGAACGCAGACGCAGGGTGACATATGCACCATCACGAGCAACGATCTGAACGTAAGTACCAGCGGAACGTGCCAGCTGACCGCCTTTACCTGGTTTCATTTCTACGTTATGAACGGTAGAACCAACCGGGATATTGCGCATCGGCAGGGTGTTACCTGCTTTGATTGCAGCATCAACGCCAGACTGAATCTGGTCGCCAGCTTTCAGGCCTTTAGGGGCCAGAATGTAACGGCGCTCGCCGTCTTTGTACAGAACCAGCGCGATGTTCGCGGAACGGTTCGGATCGTACTCAAGACGTTCAACAACTGCCGGGATACCGTCTTTGTTGCGTTTGAAGTCAACAATACGATAAGCCTGCTTGTGGCCACCACCGATGTGACGAGTGGTGATACGGCCATTGTTGTTACGACCACCGGATTTGCTGTTTTTTTCCAGCAACGGAGCAAAAGGTTTGCCCTTGTGCAGCTCAGGGTTAACCACTTTAACTACGTGGCGACGACCCGGAGATGTCGGTTTACATTTAACAACTGCCATTGTATTACTCCTCCGACTTACTCAGCGCCGCCAACGAAGTCCAGATTCTGGCCTTCTTTCAGGGTGACGTAAGCTTTTTTCCAGTCGCTACGACGACCGATACGCTGTCCGTGACGTTTAACTTTCCCTTTAACGACCAGGGTGTTAACGACTTCGACTTCGACTTCAAACAGTTTCTGCACAGCAGCTTTGATCTCTGCTTTGGTCGCGTCTTTAGCAACTTTGAGAACGATGGTGTTGGTTTTTTCCATCGCAGTAGACGCTTTTTCAGAAACGTGCGGTGCACGCAGCACCTTCAGCAGACGTTCTTCACGAATCATGCCAGCATCTCCTCAACTTGCTTAACAGCATCAGCAGTCATTACGACTTTGTCGAAGGCGATCAGGCTAACCGGGTCGATACCAGTCGCGTCACGTACGTCAACCTTGTGCAGGTTACGTGCGGCCAGGAACAGGTTCTCGTCCAGCTCACCGGTGATGATCAGCACATCTTCCAGAGCCATGTCTTTCAGTTTCTGAGCCAGCAGCTTAGTTTTAGGCGCTTCTACAGAGAACTTCTCGACAACGATCAGACGATCCTGACGTACCAGCTCGGACAGGATGCTTTTCAGCGCGCCGCGGTACATCTTTTTGTTAACTTTTTGACTGTGGTCCTGCGGACGCGCAGCGAAGGTCACGCCACCTGAACGCCAGATCGGGCTCTTGATAGAACCTGAACGCGCACGGCCGGTACCTTTCTGGCGCCATGGCTTTTTGCCAGAACCAGTTACTTCAGCACGAGTCTTCTGAGCACGAGTACCCTGACGAGCACCAGCTGCATAAGCAACAACAACCTGGTGAACCAGCGCTTCGTTGAAATCACGACCGAAGGTAGTTTCGGAAACAGTCAGCGCGCTCTGCGCGTCTTTCAATACTAATTCCATTGCTATCCCCTTACGCCTTCACAGCTGGTTTAACGATCAGGTCGCTACCGGTTGCACCCGGGACCGCACCTTTCACCAGCAGCAGGTTGCGCTCAGCGTCAACACGTACTACGTCCAGGCTCTGAACGGTTACACGCTCATTACCCAGCTGACCTGCCATCTTCTTGCCTTTGAACACTTTGCCCGGAGTCTGGTTCTGACCGATAGAACCCGGAACGCGGTGAGACAAGGAGTTACCGTGAGTCGCGTCCTGGGTACGGAAGTTCCAGCGCTTAACGGTACCAGCGAAACCTTTACCTTTAGAGGTACCGGTTACGTCAACTTTTTTAACTTCAGCAAACAGCTCAACGCTAATGTCCTGACCTACGGTGAACTCTTCGCCTTCAGCGAGGCGGAATTCCCACAGACCACGGCCAGCTTCTACGCCAGCTTTAGCGAAGTGACCTGCTTCCGGCTTGGTTACACGGTTTGCTTTTTTAGCACCAGTGGTCACCTGAATAGCACGGTAGCCGTCGTTAGCCAGATCTTTAACCTGAGTAACGCGGTTTGCTTCAACTTCGATTACGGTTACTGGGATAGATACGCCATCTTCAGTGAAGATGCGGGTCATGCCCACTTTTTTACCGACTAAACCAATCATTGTATCAACCTCTCAATCGCTCGATGACCTGATTAACCCAGGCTGATCTGCACGTCTACACCGGCAGCCAGGTCCAGACGCATCAGAGCATCAACGGTTTTCTCGGTTGGCTCAACGATGTCAACCAGACGCTTGTGAGTGCGAATCTCGTACTGATCACGCGCGTCTTTGTTGACGTGCGGGGAGATCAGAACGGTAAAGCGCTCTTTGCGGGTCGGCAGCGGGATCGGACCGCGAACCTGCGCACCAGTGCGCTTGGCAGTCTCGACGATTTCCGCGGTTGATTGATCGATCAGACGATGATCAAACGCTTTCAGGCGGATACGGATTCTTTGGTTCTGCATGAGACCAGAGCTCCAATTATTTTATAAACGAAATGGCTACTCCTCACACCCATTACGATTGATGGGGGAGCGTAACCGTTCTTGCGTAGTTCCCCAATTGGGAACATTGTCGACAGTAAACAGCACTGCCGGAGTTCATATCGAACCCGCCGTCAATTTTGACAAGCCCGCGCATTATACGTAAATCTGGCGGCGAAGCAAGCGGTGTTTATAAATGCGCCGCTTGTGTCATGCGGAGCTACGCGCAAACTTTGCTGCGATGTACTCACGTTGCTACGATTTTCATGGAAGGGGCTCGTAAACTGATGCATTGCCGGTTGCCCTTCCTTTGCCACCACCTGATTGTGAAGACTTCTTCCCAACTCAGGTACGGCTTTATGTTCATTTCCAACCTTCTCTTTTTACTTCTCTACTCAGTCACGTTGATCGCTCTTGCATGGCAGGATTATAAAACTGGGTTGCTACCCGACAGGTTAACTTGCCCGTTACTTTGGTGCGGATTGCTGTTTTATGTGGTGGTTTTGCCGGAACAGCTCGGCGTTGCGGTAATTGGCGCGATGGCAGGATATTGCTCACTTTCACTGGTCTACTGGATTTATCGGGGCATTCGGCGCAAAGAGGGATTGGGCTACGGAGATGTGAAATTCCTGGCTGCACTGGGGGCCTGGCTTGGCTGGCCGCAGTTACCGCTTCTGATTACCCTTGCCGCCGGCATGGCGCTGACATTTGTAGGATTCCAGCTTTTAGCACAGCGCTCATGCTACGTATTAAAAAACCCGCTGCGGTTTGGCCCATTTCTGAGCGCAGCGGGTTTGCTCCTTGGATGGCAGACCTGGGTTACTCTTCCACTTTAATCTGCGACTGGAGATAGTTCTGGATACCTAACTTGCCGATCAGATCGAGCTCAGTTTCCAGCCAGTCAATGTGTCCTTCTTCATCTGCCAGGATCTCAATCATCATGTCACGGCTGACATAGTCATGTACGGTATCCGCGTAGGCAATTGCTTCACGCAGATCTTTCGCACCTTCGAGTTCCAGCCTGAGATCGGATTGGAGCATCTCTTCGACATCTTCACCAATGCCAAGTTTGCCAAGATCCTGCAGGTTAGGGATGCCTTCAAGAAACAAAATACGCTCAATGTATTTATCGGCGTGTTTCATTTCATCGATGGATTCGTGATATTCGACATCGTTGAGGCGAGTCAGGCCCCAGTTTTTGAACATTCTCGCATGGAGAAAGTATTGGTTGATCGCGACAAGCTCATTTCCCAATAATTTATTGAGATGACTTATGATCTTAACATCACCTTTCATTATGTAGTCCCTCCGCTTCCACTCATAGAAGCGTAGATCGGGCTACAGGGAAGTCAAAAATAAAGGCGGGCCTTCAGGCGATCTCTTTAAATTCTGGCATCTGAGTTAATTCATCCTGCATGATTTCTCGCGCAGCACGAACGCACTTACCGCATTGATTTCCAACGGGAATGAATTTGCGGAGTTGTTGAAATGATTGCGGATGAAACTGGCGTACAGCCTGTCGAATTTTTTTATCACTTACACCGTTACACAAACAAACGTACATGATCGCTCCCGTTCAATTTATGCGCAAAGTGTAAATGAGAATAGTTATGATTACAATAGCACAAATACTGAACCGATGCGGGAGAGTACAGTAAAAATGCAAATAACTGTGTCATCAGTAATTAACAGGCAACAAAAAGGGCGCCGAAGCGCCCTTTTTTATTCAAAACTAATTACGAATAATTAGCCCAGAACTTTAGCAACAACGCCCGCACCAACGGTACGGCCGCCTTCACGGATTGCGAAACGCAGACCGTCGTCCATCGCGATTGGGTGGATC
>NZ_JBFLVD010000031.1:0-7791 GCF_040750395.1 Scandinavium sp. UTDF21-P1B | reverse complement strand
CAGATTTTTGCAACAGAGCCGAATCTATGACCTTTAATTACTTGTGTCAATAAATAGGCGGAGTTACTTTATTCTGACAGTTTTTCATTATCTGACCTGACGTCAGGTTAGGGTTACTTTACTTTGACATAAGCTGTAATGTTACTTAAATAGCCTTGCTATTTTTAAATAAAAAACAATGGATTAAAAATTCATCGACAACTTTCAGAGGAAAAAAAGATACATCTGTTTTAATTTTGATGACTAATACGGCAGTATAGGAATGCATTCATTTTTCTTTATTAAAGCGTTAAATTTAAATATAAGGATAAGTATAAATGAAAAAAAAAGAACCTGATCAGCTTCGAAGATTGTTAATAAAAGCTCCACTGGTTGCAGCACCGTTAATGGCAACGCTATTTGCTACTGCAAAGGATAAAATGCTATCTTCGATGGGGGCTGAGACCCATGCTACTTCCAGCGTTCCCTCAGCCAGTCATACATTACTGCTGAAAAATGCCGACGTAGTTGTGACCATGGATGATAAGCGCCGGGAAATAAAGCAGGGATGCGTCTATATTAAAGGTAATACGATTGTTGCGGTTGGGACGGCGAAAGATGTTCCCCAAACAGCAGACCGCATTATTGATCTCAAGGGACACATTGTTATTCCTGGCCTTATCAATACTCACCATCATATGTACCAAAGCCTGACACGTGCGGTGCCTAAAGCACAAGACGGTGAGCTTTTTAACTGGCTGACTGTCCTGTATCCAATTTGGGAACGGCTCACACCAGAGATGATGAAAGTTGCCACTAAAACGGCAATAGCAGAACTGATGTTGTCGGGTTGTACAACCAGCAGCGACCATCAGTACGTTTATCCTAACGGAATTAAACTCGACCACAGCATCGAAGCCGCTCAGGAAATGGGAATGCGCTTTCATGCCTGTCGCGGCAGCATGAGCGTGGGCAAGAAGCAAGGGGGGCTGCCGCCTGACTCAATTGTTGAGGATGAGAAATTTATCCTCAAGGATACACAGCGGGTTATCGAGCAGTACCATGATGACCGTCGCGGAGCAATGGTGCGGATTGTTGTGGCGCCGTGTTCGCCGTTCTCCGTCAGCGAACAGCTTATGCGCGAATCGGCAAAACTGGCCAGAAACTATAAAGTCTCTCTGCATACCCATCTGGCGGAAAACGTCAGCGATATCGAGTACAGCAAAAAAACCTTCAATAAGACCCCTGCACAGTATGTAGAAGATCTTGAGTGGGTGGGCCACGACGTCTGGCATGCACACTGCGTAAAGCTTGATGACTACGGCATGAAACTGTTCGCCCGTACCGGCACAGGTGTTGCACACTGTCCGTGTTCAAACATGCGTTTGGGGTCGGGGATTGCTCCGGTACGCCATATGCTGGACAGCGGTATACATGTTGGTCTGGGTGTTGATGGTTCCGCATCTAATGACAGTTCTGACATGATGGCTGAAGTACGCCAGGCTCTGTTGTTGCAACGCGTTGGTTTTGGTCCTGAAGCATTGACCGCACGTGAAGCACTGGAAATCGCCACGCTTGGCGGTGCCAGAAACCTGAATCGAGATGACATTGGGGCTTTGGCACCGGGTATGATGGCTGACCTCGCCATATTCCGTCTCGACAGCATCGGTATGGCAGGTGCGTTGCACGACCCTGTAGTTGCACTGGTCTTCTGCAACACAGGTAAAGTGGCCTATAATATTATAAATGGGCGCGTTGTTGTAGAAGAAGGTTGTGTGGCAACGATCGATGTTCCAGTTTTGATTGAAACGCATAACAGGCTTGCTAATACGCTGGCTGTGGGCTGATAACTTTTCCCGGGTGGATATAAATTCTTGAGCTTTGGACTTTAAACACCCGGTTTTCATGATGTTAATGATTCTCCCATTTGTTTCGAGAACCCCGAAAGTGCCATTAGGATGAAGCAGGGGTAGGGAACGATGAATAGCCTCTATAATTGTAAGTGCTCGCAATCGAAATCCGCCCGACTCGCAATCAGCGTCAGTTTCGGCCCACATTAACTGCAAATGAAATTTGATATTGTCCTGATGCTGCCTGAGCCAATACTTAAGGAGATTTGTTCGTAAATACTTACAGGAGTCATGTGGTTGTGTATTTATTAACTTTTTGCAATGTATCATCACGTTAAACCCAGGCAACTCAACAATCAGGAGCACATAATGGAACAAAATAAATCAGCCCAGCTTTCACGCAGGACAATACTAAAACAAACACTCGCTGTTTCCGCACTTTCGGTCACCGGGCTGGGAGCCATGTCTGTGCCCTCCATATCTTTTGCTGCATCACTCAGCAAAGAAGAACGTGACAGTATGACGCCTCAGGCTGTCATTGAACATTTTAAACAGGGTAACCTGCGCTTCCGGGAAAATCGCCCGGCTAAACATGATTACTTGGCACAGAAGCGCAACAGTATTGCGGGTCAATATCCTGCTGCGGTGATCCTTAGCTGCATTGACTCACGTGCGCCGGCGGAAATTGTGCTGGATGCGGGGATCGGCGAGACGTTTAATTCCCGCGTAGCGGGTAATATCAGTAATCGCGATATGCTGGGCAGCATGGAGTTTGCCTGTGCTATTGCCGGTGCGAAAGTTGTGCTGGTTATGGGGCATACCCGCTGTGGTGCTGTTCGGGGTGCTATTGATAATGCTGAACTGGGTAACCTGACGGGCCTGCTGGATGAAATTAAACCTGCGATTGAAAAAACGGAGTACAGCGGAGAACGTAAAGGGAGCAATTACGATTTTGTCGATGCAGTAGCCCGAAAAAATGTAGAGCTGACCATTGAAAATATTCGCAAAAACAGCCCTGTACTGAAACAACTGGAAGACCAGAGGAAAATTAAAATCGTTGGCAGTATGTATCACCTTACTGGCGGTAAGGTTAAGTTTTTCGAAGTATAACTGAAGCAGTCCGAATCCGAAAACAGTCAGTCTCGCATTACATTAAGTGTATTAGCTCAGACCTGATCTGACAGTTACCGGTTATTTATACAGGTATCTGTCAGATTACATCTGGCTTAAATTTTTCTCAGCCCAGATACGCTTTCCATCAAGTAATGTTTCCATTGGCGTCCGGCCACAGCACATTTTCCCCTGATGAGTTCTCTCATTATTATAGTGAGCCAGCCATTCATCAAGATCCGATTGTAATGTATCAAGATCGCCATATAACTTTTTGCGGAACGTCACCTGATAAAACTCGTTCAGTATCGTTTTATGGAACCGCTCGCAGATGCCGTTGGTCTGTGGTGACATCGCCTTAGCTTTTGTGTGTCCGATGTCATTTATCGCCAGATAAAGCTGATAATCATGGTGGTCCACTTTGCCGCAATATTCTGTACCTCTGTCTGTCAGTATTCTCAGCATCGGCAGGCCCTGAGACTCATAAAATGGCAGTACACGATCATTCAGCAAATCAGCCGCTGTAATCGGCGCTTTGGTGACGTAAAGCTTGCAGTGAGCCACCTTCGAGTACGTATCAACGAACGTCTGTTGATAGATACGCCCGACACCTTTCAGGTTGCCCACGTAGAACGTGTCCTGTGAACCCAGATAACCCGGATGAGCGGTTTCAATCTCACCACAGGCTTCATCATCACTGGCTTTACGTTCCAGCGCTGCGATCTGGCTGTCAGTCAGTTCAATGCCGTCACGGGCCACTTTTTCTTCCAACGCTTTCAGGCGTTTTTTGAAGTTCTCAAGGTTATGACGTAACCAAACGGAACGGACACCGCTACCGGAGATAAAAACGCCCTGTTTGCGCAGCTCGTTACTGGTCCGGTGCTGGCCGTGAGCCGGGAACTCAACGGCATAATCAACAACAGCCCGCTCAGTGGCATCATCGATACGGTTCTTAAGGTTTGGTGCGCGACGACTCCGGTTTATCCGCGCATCAACACCCACCTTGCGGGATTCCGGCTCCCGGGCGAACCGACAGTATTGTTCCCAGGTGCACATATCCCTCACACCTTCCGGGGAGATATTTGTCAGACAGTCCTCCAGCCGGGAGTGTTTGTAGTGGATCGGTAATTCAGGACACCTCGAAATCCTGTTAATGTTAAAACAGTGAAAATGAGGTGATGCATGCTCAAAACTCGTCGGACTAAACGCATCTTTTCCCCGGAGTTCAAGCTTGAAGCTATCGAGCAAGTGGTTAAATACCAGCACGATGTCAGAGAAGTCGCGCTGGCACTTGAGCTCAACCCTGACCATTTGCGCAAATGGATACGTCTGTATAAGCAAGAACTTCAGGGTATTGAGCCCACTGGTAATGCCATTACCCCTGAACAGCGAGAAATCAAGCAGCTTAAAGCGCAGATAAAGCGTCTTGAGATGGAAAAAGAAATCCTAAAGCAGGCTGCCGTGCTGATGAGCGAAATCCCCGGCAAGCTGTCGCGCTAATCACACGGCTGAAAGCAAAGTGGCCAGTGCGGATTCTTTGTCATTTATTCGGTGTTCACCGTAGCGTTTATTACGCGCAGGTGAAGCGTCCTGTTAATGTGCAAAGAATTGAATTACGAAGCCGGGTGAGGGCTTTCTATGCTCTCAGTCGTGGCGCTGCCGGTAGCCGGGCAATCAGCCAGATGTTGCGCCAGAGTGGTGTTGATGCAGGCCGGTGGCTGGCACGACAACTGATGCGGGAATGCGGGCTGACAAGTCGACAGCTGGTTAAACATCGCTACCGGGTAAACGAAGACAACAGTCCGCCATTGCCAAACTTACTGAACCGCCAGTTTAACCCCACCGCACCAAACCGCGTCTGGTGCGGCGACATCAGCTTTATTCGCCTGCGGGACAGATGGTGTTATCTCGCGCTTGTTGTTGATCTATATTCACGTCGGATTATCGGTTCAGCCCTTTCATTAACCGCTGATGCTGATCTGGCGTGCAGGGCTTTGCGTAATGCTCTGGAAACACGACCGCGTGATGGCCGTCTGCTGTTTCATTCAGATCAAGGTGTTCAATATAAAAGCAATAAATACAGAAGGTTACTCTGGCATTATGGGGTAATGCAAAGTATGAGTCGCAGAGGGAATTGCCTGGATAATTCGCCGATGGAAAGAGTCTTTCGCAGCTTTAAAAGTGAATGGCTTCCGAAAGGTGGTTATGGTGATTTTGGCCATGCAGTACGCGATATAAACCAATGGATAAATGGTTATTACAACGTTTATCGACCTCATACAAACAATGGTGGTTTATCGCCTTGCTTGCATGAAGAAAAGTGGAAACAGGTTATTCCGGTGTCCTGATTTTGTGATCCACTACAGTTTCTCGCTGCGGTGATGCTGCGCGTTATAACGGCTCAGATAGTTCCAGAGCCATTCGTTGGCCTGCAGCTCCGTTTCCGGTTTATGAAAATGGTACAGAGTTTCATGCGCCTCCTTGACGGTCCTGAAAGGACGCTCGACTTTACCTTTGGATCGTGCTGTCGTACGGGTGCCGTCCTTGCCTGCCGGCGTATGCGTCAGCCAGTCAACCTTCAGGGACTGCATCACGTTCTGGAAGACATGGCTTTTGGCCACCGGTCCGTTATCGAGGTACAGCATTTTCGGGCGGCCCTGGAAAGGAAAATCAGTCCTGGCTTTTGGTGCCATGGCGTTAAAGAGAAAACGCAGCGCTGATTCCGCATCCTCGCCGTACACACACCGGTATTCCTGGTATGCGACACCACTCCGGTCATCCACCACGCTGAACAGCATCAGCGTGGGTTCGCCGCGGGCAGGATCTACCCAGTCAGGTCGTTCAATATGTTTGAGGTCAGATGGTGACATATCAAACTGCCAGCAGTCATTGCTGTGCTGGGATTCAAATCATTCCGTCGGGCGCAGACGATATTAACGGGTATTGAGTTGGTACACATGATACGTAAAGGGCAACTCCAGTATCCATCCGGAGAGCGTTTATCACCGGCGGAACAATTTTATTTATTGTCTGCCTGAAATATCGGCCGCGGAACGTTTGCTAACTTCCTGGCGTTAATGCGACAGAGCTACTCACACCCCTACAATAATTTTCGATATCCAAACTGACCCAAAATAAGGCGAGGAGTTTGGAAAAAATTGGCACGGAACTCCATACTGGGCTATACTAATTTTCCCATTATATAAAAACATGAGGTTTTTGTGATGATTAAACAATTTAAAAACAGTAATGGTCTTAATCCATTAGGTCCATTAGATAATGGTAGCAATAGTTCCCCTTCTGAAGAAAATGGCTGGATTTATATCAATGAAGGTGATGCCTATCTTTATGGAACAGATAAATTGACAGTCACTCAAGCAGACACACAAGGGGCAAGAGTATTATATCGCGCACTGAATAATAAAGGTGATAAAACTCTTTATCTTGTTGCCTTGAAAGAGGATAGATCTATATATGGCGGCTATATGGAGATTGAGGAAGGCACAACTGCAATAGTGGATATCTTAATCCATGCCTCATGGAATCCCGAGGGAGGACGGTTTATTATTGGTGTAACCGATTATGCTGGCGCGCCAAACAGAGTTAAATTTATTGGAAAAACTATTTTATTTAAAGTTGTTCCAGATATATGTAATATGTAGTTTTTTCCAAAAGGTGATACCTCAACATCCTCTTCACTCTGAAGAGCGAAGAGGTATCTAATTGGTTGAATTCGATGTATAATGCTCCCTTTACGTTCATGGTTAGGAAACTGAATCATCGTTTTAGAAATTTCCTGACCATGAGTTTTTTGCCGGATGTCCACTTATGGCATGCAAACGGCCAAGTTAGGGTAAAAATGCTGTTTACGGCGAATTTTTAACCTGAAACACATTTTTCAGATGCACTTATCCTGCAGACTGCGCCAGCAACCATCGTTTACGGTCGATACAGTACAGTCTCCGCCACTAACGCCGACGCGTGCCTGCGCGCTAACAAAACGCAGCCGGTTCCCGCACAGGATGCATTTGTACGGATCCGTGCGCAGAAATTCTTTCATCAGCGCGGCGAAGCCCGGTTGCTCCGGTTTTTTCCTCGCCTCCATCTCTAGGGCTTTGTACACTTTCGACAGCAATTCACCCCGCTTCCTGTTGGACAAAAAGCCGTAGTAGGGGTTTGGGGAGTAATGGAACAGTAAACACCTTTAAGTGGTCACTTTAAATGACCATTTATTTACTAATCAATTGATTACTCATTTCCATTAGATACTCTAAGCTCCCCTTTTCTCACAAGCTCTCGTACCGTGAATAAATAGAACATCTTCATTTCAACGTGACTATGGAAGCTATGGGTCAGCTACCACGGGGTCTTTACCCAAAGCCACTTCGATGAGCTAGAAAATTTTAATATTTCTTTGCAAGGCAGAAAGCGGTTCATTCTTTTTCCTCCTGGCCGCAGAGATTACTATCCTGCAGGGCTTCGGCGATAAATCGCAGGCCTTTGATTTTGACCATATCGACCCGCAGCGTTTTCCCCGGTTGGCGGCAAAAATCCCGCAGCGCCGCGACTTTATTTTAGAGCCCGGCGAGATGCTGTATTTGCCGCTGGGGTGGTGGAACCAGGCCGAATCTTTAGACGACCTGAATATCAACGTTAATTTTTGGCTGTGGGATCTGAAAATCCTGCGCCGCCCTTATGTTTTCTACTCCGCGCTCTACACGGCGGCTTACCGAAAGTTTAAAGGCATCTACAACTATCAACCAGAACCCACCAAGAGGAAGGGGCACTGTTGCAAAGTTCGTGACGAGGTAGCCTTTTATCTTATTTAAAGGCCTTACATTTCAAAAACTCT
>NZ_JBFLVD010000030.1:0-1048 GCF_040750395.1 Scandinavium sp. UTDF21-P1B | reverse complement strand
GTGGTGGTGTTGACAATAAACTCACGGCCCACCTTGTGGTCGTTGGCGTCGTAGCGCTGCGCGTAAATCGCAGAGCCGCTGCCATCACCGCCGGCCGAGCCCCAGATAATCAGGTAGCCGCCATCCTCCAGCGCCACACCCACCGGCTTGTACTGCTTACCGTCGGTATAGGTGTTGACGATGAAATCTCCGGTACCCTTCACCGAGACTACGCCCGTGACAGGGTCCACCGTGTAATGCACGGCGCGCACGTCGGAACCATTGGCACCCGAGTCGTTGGTATCCCAGTACACCACGAAGCTGCCGTCTTTCAGGGTGATCACGTCCGGATAGTTCTGGCTGCCGTCCATGGTGGTATTCACCTGGAATGCGCCACCCAGCGGCTTGCCGTCCGCTCCGAAGATTTGCCCTACCACGCCGGTTCCACTTTTATCCGACGGGCCGGAGGTCGAGTTCCACACCGTGATGTACATCCCGCCGTGTGCCGCGTCGGTAAACGAGGCCATTTCCGGGCCGCCGGAGGCACCCATACCGGTACCGGTGGCCACAACCACTTCGCCCGTTTGAGCCTGATCGTCCGGGCCGTAGGTACGCTGAACGACATTCTTACCCTGATCCTGCCAGCTAATGACATAGCCGCCGTCGGCAGTTGCCAGGACACCCGGACGATTCTGGTCACCGCTGGTGGTGGTGTTCACCAGGAACTCATCGGTTACCGCCTGCCCGTCTGCGCCGTAGCGGCGGGCCACGATGCCGTCGCCACTGTTGTCCAGGCCACCATTATAGGACTCGTAAACCACGATAAAGCCGCCGTCCGCCAGAGCCACCACCTGCGGGCTGTCCTGGTTGTTATTGGTGCGCTGGTTAACCTGCTGTTCGGACCCGATTTTGTGTACGCCGTCGGCTTCATACATCTGCATGTAGACTTCGGTCGCCGACACGCCATCGCCCTGCCAGATGACGACGATACGGCCGTCGGCCAGACGGGTCGTCGTCGGGTTGGTCTGATCCCCGGTGAAGGTCGTATTCACCTGAGTGCTTTCGTTCA
>NZ_JBFLVD010000029.1:0-135697 GCF_040750395.1 Scandinavium sp. UTDF21-P1B | reverse complement strand
GTTTATTGTCAACACCACCACCCAGGGCAATCAGGGATACGGCGGTGACGCCATAGATGTAACCCACATCCTGGATGCCACGCTGATGGCGGACGGCAATGTGTACATCACCTGGCAGTCCGACAACGTTGACGGAAGCGGTATGGGCGTGGAAGGGATCGTAGTGAACCCGGATGCTTCCTACTACTCAGAGTTTACGGTTAATACCGCGAAGGCCGGGGATCAGTCCAGCCCGGTGGTGGTTTCGCTGCCGGACGGTGGCCTGTTTGAGGTCTGGGTCTCGGCCAACGGCGACGGCTCCGGTACCGGCATTCGGGGACAGATGCTGGACGCGAAGGGTCAGCCGATTGGGAGCGAGTTTACGATCAACAGCACGACCACCGGCGATCAACTGATGCCTGTGGTGCTGGAGAACGGCAACATTCAGGTGGTGTGGACCAGTCCTGCCTCCGGCAGCGTCAACTACATTAAGGGGCAGCAGTACACCTATACCTATGACGCTCAGGGTAACGTAACGGGCTTAACCTCCGTAGGGCCTGAGTTCAATATCAACTCGGGAACAGGGGCTAGCTCTCAGGCCAATCCGCAGATTACATCTCTGTCGGACGGGGGCTACATGGTGGTCTGGGAAGCCATTTATGCCAACGAGTATAAGATCTACGGCCGCCAGTACAATGCGGATGGTTCACCAGTGACCGGCGAGATGACCTTAAGTTCGACAGGCCTGACAACCGGCGTGCTGGGCAACAGCAACGGCTGGAGTTCGCTGCCGTCGGTGGCCGAGCTTGATAACGGTAAGGTCGCCATTGTGTTCGCCACGGCGGGCAAAGGCTATGACAGCAGCCTGGTTATCTACGACCCGGTAACCCACACAGCGGGGACCACCTCGGTTGTGAACCAGACAACGGCTGGCGATCAGGCGACCGCCACCGTCAGCGCGCTGGATAACGGCAACTTTGTGGTTTCCTGGGACTCCAACGACAACAGCGGTCCGGATCAGAACGGCTACGGTGTCTGGGGGCGTATCTATGACGCTAACGGACAGGCGGTATCAAATGAGTTCCTCATTAATACCATGACCGCAGGCGATCAGCACCTTGCCAAAGTGGTCAGCCGTGCGGACGGCAGTTTCGTGGCGGTGTTTATCTCGGCAACCGATACGGCGCCAGGAGCAGGTACGAACGGCATTTATGCTCAGTACTTTGACGCTCACGGCAACAAAATTGGTCAGCAGATGCAGATCAACCAGCTGACCTACGGCGACCAGAGTGAAGTCAACGCCACCTTTATGGAGGGCGGTCAGCTTTACGTAACCTGGACCGACAAGGGCGTAGGCGACGGTAGCGGATCGGCGATTAAGGGTCGCATTGTTGACCTTAACGAGACGCTGGGCCTCAGTGATGACGGCAACGGCCTGACGCACATTGAGTATCATCCGGCTCAGTTCTACGTGAATGGCACCGACGGCAACGACTTGCTCGATGCCCGCGGCGCTATTACCGTCGACGCGAAGGGTGGAAACGACACCATCTTTATCAACAGCACCAGCTTCACCAGCATCAACGGTGGGGAAGGGCACGATACGCTGGTGTGGGATTCCGGCAATAACCTTGAGCTGGGCAGCGTTTCGTCGAAGATTGCCGGTATTGAGGTCATTCATATGGGCAACAACGCGGCGCAGACACTGGTTATCAGCGCCGGGGACGTCCTTGATATGACCAAAAACAATGGCGAGACCGGACACACGCTGTATATCTCCGGCGACGATGGCAACTCGAATAAGAGCGGAGCTAAAGACACGGTGAATATTGATAAGTCCGTATGGACCTCTGAAAACACGCAGACGGAGAATGGCGTGACCTGGGATGTTTATGTTCATAACGATGACGCAACCGTCAGGTTGTTAATTCAGCACGGCATGAACGTTATGTAATAAAGCAGGGTGGTGGTTTCGGCCACCGCCCATTAAAGAATAATGGCTGCGGCATTCACCCATTTTTATGGGGAATGCTTACGCTTTTGTAGGGGAGTAATACAATGTTCAGTTCTTTTAACCAAACAATTAAGCAATACCCTGAGCTGTCTTTTACAGTTGCCTGCTTACCTGTTTCCTGTGGGAACACTATTATAGCCTGTGTGGCAGAGATTTTGCGTTCGCCACGAAAACCGCTTCCGTCGTCCTGACGCTGAAAACGGGGAAAACGATCGTCGACCACGCGGTTTTCGCCCGGATGTACCTTTTAAAAAGGATTAAACATGGCATTAAGGCTCATTAAGAATTTTTGCAATATATTGATTTATATTGCTTTGTGTGTTTTTGATCTTATTCCACGCCTTAACCCAGAAAAAGTTTATTAACAGAACGATTCAGATTGTCTGACCCCACGGAGAGCCTATTATTTAGCCAGAGGAACTCCTGCCACTCCCTCCTGATAGCCGGGATGGTTTCGGTGGTGAGCGCGGCGCCGCATGTCGTCAGAATATAAATAATATACCGCTTGCAGGTTAATAAATTACCCGACGGATGGCGACGGGCTGAACCATTATTGAGTCACGGTTAATCTTTTTTATTTATAAGGGAATTATGAAACGTTTATTGCTCAGGACGTGCCCGGCAAAGATTATGCCGAAGGCTATTTTATCGCTGCTTGCGGTGGTCTGTTCTGTCCCGGCGAGTGCAACCAGCTTTATTGATATTCTCCGCATGACCGCGGATCACCCTTCCGTCGCCTCCGCGCAGGATATCGCCGGTGCGGCCTTATTTGATGTGGATGCTGAAAAAGCCTCCAGCAATTTGCAGGTGAGCGCTGGTATTGGCTCTGTCAGTTATTCTGGCCAGCCTGGCTATGAAAACAATTATATTTCTCCGCATGTAAATCTCAGCAAAGTTCTGTACGACCACGGCCGGAACGATGCCGCAGTGGAGGGGCGTGAAGCTGAGTTTCAGGCGCAGAGTATGCAGGTTCGTGCAATCCTGGAGAGCCTCAATCAGCAGGTACTGTCCCTGTACAGCACGGCGGTAACCAACGCCCGGGTAGTGTCAGTGCTGGATAAGGAAGTGGCAGCCCTGCAGGATTTGCTGCAGAGGGTGCAAACTATCGCCACCATTGACTCCGGACGCGCTTCGGAGGTGAGTCAGGTCTCCACCCGTCTCAGCTCGGTTATTGCCAGCCGCGAGGCCAGTAATACCGCGATGCAGCAGGCCTGGCAGCAGTTGAGGACGCTCGTCAACAGGCCCGTGACGCTGACTGACGGACTGCCGGATCTGAAAAAAGCTGGCCTGCTGCCCGCCACGCTGGACGTGGCAGAGCGGGCACTGAAGGATAATCCCTCGTGGATAGTCACTCGTTACCGCCGCGACTCCGCCAGCTCAGCGCTGAAGGTTGCTTCAAAGTGGAACCGTCCGACCTGGAGCGTCCAGCTGTCGCTGGACAGCCCGCGGCGCAACGGTGAAATGGAGCCTTTTAAAGCCGCAACGCTGCAGGTCAGCAGCGATCTGAATCTGTGGGACGGCGGGGCCGGGCTGGCCTCCGTCAAGGGGCAGACCCGGCGGCTGTCGTCGGCGGAGCAGGATATGGAAGCGACGCTGCGCACGCTGAAGGCGCAACTGGGGCAACTGTGGGTTTCCATGCCGCTGCGCGAGCAGCAGATAGCGGCACTGTCGCAACAGTCTGCCTCCGCCCTGCAAACGTGGCGGGCAGGGGAGACGCAGTTTTTTGCCGGTCAGCGGCCGCTAACGGATCTGATCTCCTTCGCTACCGATTATTACTCGAGCCTGGCGAGCTATGAAGAGCAGCGCGTTCAGTATCTGGCAACGCAGTGGCAGATTGTGGCGACGCTGGGCAAATTGGGCGATCTGGCCCGCAACGTGCAGTCGCTGCCCGCATCAGCGCTGGACGGTGCAGGCGATATGGACAGTGATGGGCTGGGCCGTCCGGTGCCAGCGACAAACAATAAGGCGGTAGAGGCCTTCCGGCAGGCCGTAGCCAGCGGGAAGACCTCCTCATCCACGCCGCTGGCGGCTCAGACCGCAGAAACGCAACGCCGGGGCGAAGAGAGCCTGCGCGCATGGCCGTGGTAATAAGGGACAATGTATGAGCGTAATTGAAAATCAGCCCGGCGTAATGGACAACGGTATTGCCGGGGCTGCGAACGAGGAGCAGCCGCCGCAGGCGGCGAAGCATAACGAACTGGCGGATGCCATGCAGAGTGCGCTGCGCCTGTTTGACGTGCGCCTGACTCTTTCTGAACTGGTCAGCGGCCTGCCGCGCTGCCCTGAATCGGCTATGGAGCAGAATAGCTGGGCGCTGATGGCGCTGCAGCGCCGGGGTATGGTGGCGACGTGGCAGACGCTGCCGCTGGGGGAGGTGAAATCCTTTCTGCTGCCGGCGGTGATCCGGCTGGGAGACGGCTTTGCGGTGCTGACGCAGTACCATGAAAACGTCTGTCATATGATCGTACCGGCGCTGAGCGACAGGCCCGTGGAAATGGCGACGGAGCAGGTGAATGCCGCGTACGGCGGCGAACTGCTGCTGATCCGTCCGCAGTCCCATCTGGATCACCGTGCTGACGATCTGGTGAAAACGGGGGACCAGCACTGGTTCTGGCATACGCTCTGGCGCTTCAGACGCTATATGTTCGAAGCCGCTGCGCTGTCGGTCGTTATCAACGTGCTGGCGCTGGCGATGTCGATTTTCACCATGACCGTCTATAACCGCGTCCTGCCTAACCAGACCTACGTCACCCTGTGGACCATGGCTATCGGGGTGACCATTGCCCTGCTGTTCGAGCTTGGCGCACGCCTGGCGAGGGCCTGGGTGACCGACCGGGCAGGTAAAAAGATTGACCTGGTACTGGGCGCCAGAATTTTCCGACATGTGCTGGAGGGCAAAATGGAAAACCGGGCGCAGTCTAACGGCGCCTTCGGCAACGTGATGCAGAGTTTTGAGACGGTGCGCGATCTTTCCACCTCTGCGGCGCTGACGACGGTGGCTGATTTGCCGTTCGTGCTGCTGTTTCTGGTGGTTATTTATCTGGTTGCCGGGCCGCTGGTGTGGTGCGTGTTGTTCATCCTGGTGGCGATCGTGAGCATGGTGCTGCTGATGCAGATTCCGCTCAGGCGGCATGCAGAAGAGTCGATGAAGATTGGCAGCAACCGCTATGGGCTGGTGATTGAAACCCTTGATAATCTGGAAACCATTAAAGCGCTGCGCGCAGAAAGCCTCGTGGCCGGCAAGCACGATACGGCCAGCGTGAAGCTCTCCGCGGTATCGATGAAATCGCGTTTTCTCTCCACCCTCGGTTCCAGCGCCATTCAGACCACCCAGCAGTTCGGCACCGTTCTGCTGCTGCTGTGGGGGGTCTATCTGGTTGGCGACGGTATCGTGTCGATGGGGGGGATTATTGCCACCATGACCCTGATGGGGCGCGCCGTAACCCCCGTGGCTACCCTGGCCGCGCTGGGACTGCGTATCCAGCAGGCCCGCACGTCGCTGACGATCCTGAATAAGCTGATGCAGACCCCCACGGAGGTGAACCGCGAGAAAGTGTATGTTCAGCTGCCGCAGGGAAGTCAGAGCGAGATCGATTGCCGCGGCCTGAGCTTTACCTACCGGCAGGGGCTGCCTGCGGTCATTGATCGCCTTGACCTGCATCTCAGGCACGGCGAGCGCGTGGCCATTCTCGGCAAGATGGGCAGCGGAAAATCCTCCCTGCTGCGGCTACTGGTAGGGCTTTATCAGCCCTGCGAGGGGGAGATTTCCGTCAGCGGCGTGGACCTGCGCCAGATTGCCCCGGCGGAGCTGCGCTCGCGCATTGCGCTGGTCAACCAGGAGCCGAGGCTAATGTTCGGTACCCTGCGCGACAACCTGCTGATGGGCGCGCCATACGCCAGCGACGCGGAGATGATGCGGGTCGCTGCGCTGACCGGCGTCAGCGAGATCGTTGCGCGTCATCCCATGGGGTACGGAATGACCATCGGCGAAAAAGGTGAAACGCTTTCCGGCGGGCAGAAGCAGGCCATTGCGCTGGCCCGGGCCATTCTGTCGGAGCCTGATGTGCTGCTGCTGGACGAGCCGACATCCGGGATGGATATGGGATCGGAAAGAACGGTGCTTCAGGCCCTGGAGCCGGTGATGGCCGGCCGCACGGTGGTGATAGTGACCCACCGCCCGGCGATCCTGAAGTATGTCGATCGGGTGATCGTGATGGATGAGGGAATGAAGGTGGCCGACGGCCCGAAAGAGGAGATAGTCCGGATGCTGAATGAGGGGCAGATCCCGGCGGCGTCGGTGCTGCGCGATGCGGCAAAACCCCCAGTCGCGGTGGCTCAGACACAGGGACAGGAGTAAAGCATGTTTAAAAATACCCGGGAAAGCGACGGAGGGGCGATTGCCCGCACCGATACGCACTACGAGCTTGATCATATCACCGTCAGCGAAATGACTCGTGCTGCCAGCAGTGACCGCTGGCGGGGCTGGATGCTGATCGCCTGGGGCTGCGTGGGGCTGCTGGCGACCGCGCTGGTGTGGGCCGCCTTCTGTAATATTGAGGAGGTCACTACCGGCTCCGCGAAAATTGTTCCCAGCTCCAGAGAGCAGGTATTGCAGAGCCTGGAAGGTGGCATTTTGCAGGAGATGCTGGTGCATGAGGGCGACACGGTAGAAAAGGGGCAGATCGTGGCGCGAATAGATCCGACCCGTGCCCAGGCCTCCTTCCGGGAAAGTGCTAACAGGATGCGGGCCCTGGAAGCGCAGGCGGCGCGTTTGCGGGCAGAAGCCTCCGGCACGGAGCTGGTCTTTCCGAAGAACGTGGAAGAGAATCCCGAGCTGATACAGCGTGAGCAGGAAGCCTGGCGGCACCGTAAGCAGGCCCTGGATGATTCCATCGCTGGTTATGTGAAAACGCGCCAGCTGATCGGCAAGGAGCTGCAAATGGCCCGGCAACTGGCGGCAAAGTCGCTGCTGTCCAATACCGAAGTGCTGAAGCTGGAGCGGCAACTGAACGATGCCGAGCTACAGATAACGGATCGCAAAAACCGTTACCGCAGCGAGGCGACGGACGAGCTGTCGAAGGTAGAGGTGGAGCTGAGCGGCCTTGAGGAGACCGCGCTAGGGCGACAGGACACGCTCCAGCGCACCGAGCTACGCTCCCCGGTACGCGGGGTGGTGAATAGCATCAGTATTAATACCCTTGGCGGGGTGATTCAGCCCGGGGCAGAGATTATGGAGGTGACGCCGCTCGACGAACGGCTGCTGGTAGAAACCAAAATCAAGCCCTCCGACGTGGCCTTTCTGGCGCCGGGGCAGGAGGCGGTTGTGAAAATATCGGCCTATGACTACTCCCTGTACGGTGGCCTGAAGGGCACGGTGGAAAATATCAGCCCTGGAGCGCTGAAGGATGAAAGCGCCAGAGCGCCGAAAAAATACGCCCCTTCCGAGGAGACCTACTATCGGGTGATGGTGCGAACGGAGAGCAATACTCTGACCAGGGAGGGGAGCCGGGAGCTGCGGGTGATCCCGGGTATGACGGCCACCGTTGATATCCGTACCGGCGAAAAGAGTTTGCTGCAATACCTGCTTCGGCCATTGCTGCGCGTGCAGGAGGCCTTCCGGGAGAAGTAGGGTGCACCTTGCTAAGCCGCGGCGGCGGAAGCTCCGCGGCTTAGCAGAATTTGGCGGTTGAGGCCTTTGGCGACAGTGAATTGCCCGATTTTCTTCAGTATGAGCTGGCTCAGATTCATCGTGACGTTACTGGCCGCGCAGGCAAATCTGGGCGATCTGCGTAAACCAAAATCCTGACCTGTGCCGTATTATCCGTCGTCACTTCTATTGTCGCGGTTGCCTGAGCCATCATTCGCGAACCATCAGAAAGGCCTGTCCCTCTGACCGCATTGTTGAATGATTCGTCTGAAAATAGTCGACGATCCTTATTCGGACAATTCCTTAAAATTCTTAAGTTAACTATTATTTACCCTTTTATATGCAAGGCCGCGATATTAATTTAGGTTAATGGAAAGTAAAGAACGGCTATTTTTGAATTGTTTTGTTACATTCAGGCGCGCTTTTGCAGAATTAACAGTCACTTCATTCACAATCTCGCATTTCCTCACGTACTGGCGGCCGCAGAGCGGCATAAACAGTTCCGGCAAGGGCTATTAACGCGTTAAAGAATGTCCTAAAATGCCGCGCACGTCGCAAACTGACACTTTATATTTTCACCTTTGTGAAATTGGGTTGCTCAAAAACGTTACGAAGGTGTTGGTTTTTTTCTTGCCACTATTCATGACGTTATTTTGCCTCGTTCGTTGGACGGAAATTAAACAGGGCGAATATTGGTGCGTTATATAGAGTTTTCGGACTCAAAGAGCACCAGTGCTGGCTTGACAAGCTTTTCCTCCGCTCCGTAAACTCCTTTAGGTGGGAATTTGTGGGTGAAAGTGGAGAAAAGGGGTGAGGCTGGCATGTTCCGTGGAGCTACGTTAGTCAATCTCGACAGCAAAGGGCGCCTGGCCGTCCCAACCCGCTACCGGGATTTGCTGCTTGAGAACGCTGCTGGTCAATTGGTGTGCACCATTGACATCCATCACCCATGCCTGCTGCTTTACCCGCTGCCCGAATGGGAAATCATCGAGCAAAAATTGTCGCGACTGTCGAGCATGAATCCCGCGGAACGCCGCGTACAGCGTCTGCTGCTGGGACATGCCAGCGAATGTCAAATGGACAACGCCGGTCGTTTGCTGATTGCGCCGGTTTTACGGCAACACGCCGGACTGACCAAAGAAGTGATGCTGGTCGGACAGTTCAACAAGTTTGAACTGTGGGATGAAACGACCTGGTATCAACGGGTCAAGGAAGATATCGACGCTGAGCAGTCCGCCTCCGGAGAGCTGTCGGAGCGGTTGCAGGACTTGTCCTTATAAGATGATGGAAAATTTCAAACATACAACGGTACTGCTGGATGAGGCGGTCAACGGCCTGAATATTCGTCCAGACGGTATCTACATCGACGGCACTTTTGGCCGCGGTGGCCACTCACGCCTGATCCTTTCGCAACTGGGTGCAAAAGGGCAACTGCTGGCTATCGACCGTGATCCGGAAGCGATTGCTGTGGCGAACGCCATCGATGATCCTCGCTTTTCCATTGTACATGGACCTTTTTCAGCGCTGGGCGACTATGTTGCCGAGCGTAATCTCATTGGCAAGATCGACGGTATTCTGCTCGATCTTGGTGTCTCTTCACCGCAGCTTGACGATGCAGAACGCGGCTTCTCCTTTATGCGTGACGGGCCGCTGGATATGCGCATGGATCCTACTCGTGGTCAGTCTGCAGCCGAATGGCTCCTGAACGCGGAAGAAGCCGATATCGCCTGGGTCATTAAGACCTTTGGCGAGGAGCGTTTTGGCAAGCGTATTGCGCGCGCCATCGTTGAGCGTAATCGCGTCGAGCCAATGACCCGCACCAAAGAGCTGGCGCAGGTTATTGCCGCGGCGATGCCGGTGAAGGACAAATTCAAACATCCTGCGACCCGTACTTTCCAGGCGGTGCGCATCTGGGTGAACAGTGAACTTGAGGAGATAGAGCAGGCGCTAAAAAGCTCGCTCGACGTGCTTGCCCCGGGTGGGCGGCTCTCCATCATCAGTTTCCACTCGCTGGAAGACCGCATTGTGAAACGCTTTATGCGCGAGCAAAGCCGCGGTCCGCAGGTTCCGGCCGGATTACCGATGACCGAAGAGCAACTCAGGAAACTGGGTGGCCGTCAGCTGCGGGCATTAGGCAAGTTGATGCCGGGCGAAGAAGAGGTGGCAGAGAATCCACGTGCCCGTAGTTCAGTGCTGCGTATTGCAGAAAGGACGAACGCATGATCGGCAGAGTGACAGAAGCCTTAAGCAAAGTTAAAGGGTCGTTAGGAAGCAACGAGCGCCATGCCTTGCCTGGCGTGATCGGCGACGACCTTTTGCGGTTTGGGAAGCTGCCACTCTGCTTGTTCATTTGCATCATTTTGTCGGCCGTCACGGTTGTCACCACGGCGCACCATACGCGCCTGTTAACTGCCCAGCGTGAACAGCTGGTGCTGGAACGTGATGCTCTGGATATCGAGTGGCGTAACCTGATCCTTGAAGAGAATGCGCTCGGCGATCATAGCCGGGTTGAGCGGATCGCGACGGAGAAGCTGCAAATGCAGCATGTCGATCCTTCCCAGGAAAACATCGTTGTTCAAAAATAAGGATTATCGCGACGCATGAAAGCAGCGGCAAAGACGCTTAAACCAAAACGTCAGGAAGGTCAGGCCAACTTTATCAGTTGGCGTTTTGCGTTGCTCTGCGGTTGCATTCTGCTGGCCCTCGCATTCCTGCTGGGCCGCGTGGCCTGGCTTCAAATCATCAACCCGGACATGCTGGTACGCCAGGGTGACATGCGCTCCCTGCGCGTGCAGGAAGTGTCTACCTCCCGCGGCATGATTACCGACCGCTCCGGTCGTCCTCTGGCGGTGAGCGTGCCGGTGAAAGCCATCTGGGCCGATCCGAAAGAGCTCCATGATGCCGGCGGCGTCAGCATCGATAACCGCTGGAAGGCGCTGGCCGATGCGCTGAATATGCCGCTCGATCAGCTCGCCTCGCGCATTAACACCAACCCGAGAATGCGCTTTATTTACCTGGCTCGTCAGGTCAACCCCGATCTGGCCGATTACATCAAAAAGCTCAAACTGCCGGGTATTTATCTGCGTGAAGAGTCGCGTCGTTACTACCCATCCGGGGAAGTGACCGCTCACCTCATTGGCTTCACTAACGTTGACAGCCAGGGGATTGAAGGCGTTGAAAAGAGCTTCGACAAATGGCTGACTGGCCAGCCGGGCGAGCGCATCGTGCGTAAAGACCGCTATGGTCGCGTGATCGAGGATATCTCCTCCACGGACAGCCAGGCGGCTCACAACCTGGCGTTGAGCATCGACGAACGTTTACAGGCGCTGGTTTACCGCGAGCTGAACAACGCCGTGGCGTTTAACAAGGCGGAATCGGGCAGTGCGGTGCTGGTGGATGTCAGCACAGGCGAAGTGCTGGCGATGGCCAATAGCCCGTCCTACAACCCGAACAACTTTACCGGCACGGCGAAAGACGCGATGCGCAACCGCGCGATCACGGACGTCTTCGAACCGGGCTCGACGGTGAAACCAATGGTGGTGATGACGGCGCTGCAGCGCGGCATCGTCAATGAAAACACCGTCCTTAACACCATTCCATATCGAATTAACGGCCACGAAATCAAAGACGTGGCGCGCTACAGCGAATTAACCCTGACCGGGGTACTACAGAAGTCGAGTAACGTCGGTGTCTCCAAGCTGGCGTTAGCGATGCCGTCCTCAGCGTTAGTAGATACTTACTCACGTTTTGGGCTGGGAAAGGCGACCAATTTGGGGTTGGTCGGAGAACGCAGTGGCTTATATCCTCAAAAACAACGGTGGTCTGACATAGAGAGGGCCACCTTCTCTTTCGGCTACGGGCTAATGGTAACGCCGTTACAGTTAGCGCGAGTCTACGCCACGATTGGCAGCTATGGGGTTTATCGCCCGCTGTCAATCACTAAAGTGGATCCTCCGGTTCCGGGTGAACGTATCTTCCCGGAATCAATCGTTCGTACCGTCGTGCACATGATGGAAAGCGTGGCGCTGCCCGGCGGCGGCGGCGTGAAGGCGGCCATTAAAGGCTATCGCATCGCCATCAAAACCGGTACGGCAAAGAAAGTGGGTCCGGACGGCAAATATATCAATAAATACATTGCTTACACCGCGGGCGTTGCGCCAGCCAGCCAGCCGCGCTTTGCGCTGGTGGTGGTGATTAACGATCCGCAGGCAGGTAAATATTACGGCGGTGCCGTTTCCGCGCCGGTCTTCGGGGCCATCATGGGCGGCGTTCTGCGCACCATGAACATCGAGCCGGATGCGCTGGCAACGGGCGATAAAAGTGAATTTGTGACTAATCAAGGCGAGGGATCAGGTGGCAGATCGTAATTTGCGCGACCTTCTTGCTCCGTGGGTGCCAAACGCACCGGAGCGGGCACTGCGAGAGATGACACTCGACAGCCGTGTGGCGGCGTCGGGCGATCTTTTCGTGGCTGTCTCAGGTCATCAGGCGGACGGGCGTCGATATATCCCGCAGGCGATAGCGCAAGGTGTGGCTGCCATTATTGCTGAAGCAAAAGATGAAGCTGCGGACGGTGAAATCCGTGAAATGCACGGTGTGCCGGTCATCTATCTTAGCCAGCTTAACGAACGTTTATCCGCACTGGCGGGGCGTTTTTACAACCAGCCTTCAGAACAACTGCGCCTGGTCGGCGTGACCGGGACGAACGGCAAAACTACCACGACTCAGTTGCTGGCGCAGTGGGCGCAGCTGCTGGGCGAAACCAGCGCAGTGATGGGCACGGTGGGCAATGGCCTGCTCGGTAAAGTGACGCCAACTGAAAATACCACCGGTTCTGCGGTCGATGTTCAGCACGTGCTGAATGGCCTGGCAGAGCAGGGTGCGACCTTCGCGGCAATGGAAGTGTCTTCCCATGGCCTGGTTCAGCACCGCGTAGCGGCGCTGAAGTTTGTCGCGTCCGTGTTTACTAACCTCAGTCGCGATCACCTTGATTATCATGGTGATATGGAGCATTACGAAGCTGCCAAATGGATGCTCTATTCCACGCACCACTTTGGTCAGGCGATCGTCAACGCCGACGATGAAGTGGGCCGTCGCTGGCTGACAAAACTGCCGGATGCCGTGGCGGTGTCGATGGAAGACCACATTAACCCGAACGGGCACGGTCGCTGGTTGAAAGCGACTACCGTGAAGTATCACGACAGCGGGGCGACAATCCAGTTCGACTCCAGCTGGGGCCAGGGGAAAATCGAAAGCCGCCTGATGGGCGCGTTCAACGTCAGCAATTTGCTGCTGGCGCTGGTAACGCTTCTGGCTCTTGATTATCCGCTGGCCGATCTGCTGAAAACCTCAGCCAGCCTTCAGCCCGTTTGCGGCCGAATGGAAGTGTTCTCTGCGCCGGGTAAACCGACGGTGGTGGTCGATTATGCCCACACGCCGGATGCGCTGGAAAAAGCGCTGGAAGCGGCCCGTCTGCACTGTGCAGGTAAACTGTGGTGCGTCTTTGGCTGCGGCGGTGACCGTGATAAAGGTAAACGTCCGCTGATGGGCGCCATCGCCGAGCAGTTCGCGGATATCGCCGTTGTCACGGACGATAACCCGCGCACCGAAGAGCCTCGCGCCATCATCAACGACATTCTGGCCGGTATGCTCGATGCAGGTCGCGCCAAAGTGATGGAAGGTCGCGCCGAAGCGGTGACGGCGGCCATCATGCAGGCAAAAGAGAACGATGTGGTGCTGCTGGCCGGTAAAGGCCACGAA
Source organism: Scandinavium sp. UTDF21-P1B (assembly GCF_040750395.1). Classification (NCBI taxonomy): domain Bacteria; kingdom Pseudomonadati; phylum Pseudomonadota; class Gammaproteobacteria; order Enterobacterales; family Enterobacteriaceae; genus Scandinavium; species Scandinavium sp. UTDF21-P1B. The sequence goes on along the minus strand of NZ_JBFLVD010000029.1, from coordinate 122,297 downwards.
GATTATCAAATCGTTGGCAACCGCCGTCTCGATTACTCCGACCGCGTCACCGCGGCTCGCCTGCTGGGGGTGATCGCATGATTAGCGTAACCCTGGGCAAAATGGCGGAGATCCTCAACGGTGAACTCGCCGGTCAGGACCTCACCATAGATGCCGTCACCACTGACACGCGCAAAATTACGCCAGGCTGCCTGTTTGTCGCGCTCAAAGGCGAGCGTTTCGATGCCCACGATTTCGCCGAACAGGCGAAAGACGCGGGTGCAGGTGCGCTGCTGGTTAGCCGTAAACTCGACTGCGCATTGCCGCAGGTTATCGTGAAAGATACCCGCCTGGCGTTTGGTGAACTGGCGGCGTGGGTTCGTCAGCAGGTGCCAACCCGTGTGGTGGCACTCACCGGCTCCTCCGGCAAAACTTCTGTTAAAGAGATGGCCGCGTCCATTCTTAGCCAGTGTGGCAACACGCTGTACACCGCGGGCAACCTGAATAACGACATCGGCGTGCCGATGACGCTGCTGCGCCTGACGAAAGAGCATGAGTTTGCCGTTATTGAACTGGGTGCCAACCATCAGGGCGAAATCGCCTGGACCGTCAGCCTGACGCGTCCGGAAGCCGCGCTGGTGAACAACCTTGCCGCCGCGCACCTGGAAGGATTTGGATCGCTTGCCGGTGTCGCAAAAGCAAAAGGCGAAATCTACACCGGCCTGCCGCTGAACGGCATTGCCATCATGAACGCCGACAACAACGACTGGCTGAACTGGCAAGGGGTCATTGGCGATCGCAAAGTGTGGCGCTTCTCGCCGAACGCGGCAAACAGCGACTTCACCGCTAATAACATTCATGTCACCAGCCACGGCACCGAATTTACGCTCCAGACGCCTACAGGCAACGTGGACGTCTTGCTGCCGCTTCCGGGCCGTCACAATATCGCCAATGCGCTTGCGGCAACGGCGCTGGCGATGGCGGTCGGAGCAGATCTGACAGCGGTAAAAGCAGGCCTTGCCACGCTGAAAGCCGTTCCGGGCCGTCTGTTCCCAATTCAGCTCGCTGAGAATCAGCTGCTGCTGGATGACTCCTACAACGCAAACGTCGGCTCCATGACCGCCGCGGCGCAGGTGTTGTCCGAAATGCCGGGCTACCGCGTCTTCGTGGTTGGTGATATGGCTGAGCTTGGCGATGAAAGCGGAGCGTGCCACCGCCAGGTGGGCGAAGCGGCCAAGGCGGCGGGCATCGACCGCGTACTGAGCGTAGGTCAACTGAGCAAAACCATCAGCGACGCCAGCGGCGTCGGCGAACATTTTGCCGACAAGCCTGCGGCAATTGATCGCCTGAAAGCCCTTATCGAAGAGCATCAAATCATTACTATTTTGGTGAAAGGTTCACGTAGCGCTGCCATGGAAGAGGTGGTTCGCGCACTACAGGAGAACGGAACATGTTAGTTTGGCTGGCCGAACATTTGGTCAAATATTACTCCGGCTTTAACGTCTTTTCCTACCTGACGTTTCGCGCCATCGTCAGCCTGCTGACCGCGCTGTTCATCTCCCTGTGGATGGGCCCGCGTATGATTGCCCGTCTGCAAAAATTGTCCTTCGGCCAGGTCGTACGTAACGACGGCCCGGAATCGCACTTCAGCAAGCGCGGTACGCCAACGATGGGCGGGATCATGATCCTGACGGCGATTGTCGTTTCCGTTCTCTTGTGGGCTTATCCGTCCAACCCGTACGTCTGGTGCGTGCTGACGGTACTTATCGGTTACGGCATCATCGGCTTCGTTGACGACTACCGCAAAGTGGTGCGTAAAGACACCAAAGGCCTGATTGCCCGCTGGAAGTATTTCTGGATGTCGGTCATCGCGCTGGGCGTGGCGTTTGCTCTGTATATGGCGGGGAAAGATACTCCGGCTACCGAGTTAGTGGTGCCGTTCTTTAAAGACATCATGCCGCAGCTGGGTATTTTCTACATTCTGCTGGCGTACTTCGTGATCGTCGGTACCGGCAATGCGGTGAACCTGACGGACGGTCTGGACGGTCTGGCAATCATGCCTACGGTCTTCGTAGCGGCAGGCTTTGCGCTGGTGGCCTGGGCGACCGGCAACATGAACTTCGCCAACTATCTGCATATCCCTTATCTGCGTCATGCGGGTGAGCTGGTGATCGTCTGTACGGCGATTGTCGGCGCAGGTTTAGGCTTCCTGTGGTTTAACACCTATCCGGCTCAGGTCTTCATGGGCGATGTAGGTTCTTTGGCCCTTGGCGGCGCGCTGGGCATTATCGCCGTGCTGCTGCGTCAGGAATTCCTGCTGGTGATCATGGGTGGGGTGTTTGTGGTGGAAACGTTGTCGGTGATTTTGCAGGTGGGCTCCTTCAAGCTGCGCGGTCAGCGCATCTTCCGTATGGCGCCTATCCATCACCACTATGAGCTGAAAGGTTGGCCGGAACCGCGCGTTATCGTGCGCTTCTGGATTATCTCGCTGATGCTGGTGCTGATTGGCCTGGCTACGCTGAAGGTACGTTAATGATGGCTGAATACCAGGATAAAAACGTTGTCATCATCGGTCTGGGAATGACCGGGCTTTCCTGCGTGGATTTCTTCCTCGCCCGTGGTGTGACGCCACGTGTGATGGACACCCGCGCCACGCCTCCGGGGCTTGATAAGCTGCCGGAAGAGGTGGCGCGTTTTGTCGGTGGTCTGAACGACGACTGGCTTCTGGCGGCGGATCTGATTGTGGCCAGCCCTGGTATTGCCCTCGCTCATCCTTCTCTGAGCGCTGCGGCTGATGCGGGCGTGGAAATCGTCGGTGATATCGAGCTGTTTTGCCGAGAGGCGCAGGCACCGATTGTGGCGATTACCGGTTCGAACGGCAAAAGCACCGTGACCACGCTGGTCGGCGAAATGGCGAAAGCGGCGGGCATGAACGTTGGTGTCGGTGGCAACATTGGTCTGCCTGCGCTGATGCTGCTGGACGTATCCCGTGAGCTGTACGTGCTTGAGCTCTCCAGCTTCCAGCTGGAAACCACCTCCAGCCTCGAGGCGGTGGCCGCGACGATCCTGAATGTCACAGAAGATCACATGGACAGATATCCGTTTGGTCTTCAGCAGTACCGCGCGGCCAAACTGCGCGTTTATGAAAATGCTAAGACCTGCGTGGTCAACGCCGACGATGCGCTGACCATGCCGGTGCGCGGTGCCGATGAGCGCTGCGTCAGCTTTGGCGTCAACATGGGCGATTATCATCTGAACCGCCAGCAGGGCGAAACCTGGCTGCGCGTGAAGGGTGAGAAGGTCCTCAACGTGCGTGAAATGAAACTGACCGGCCAGCATAACTACAGCAACGCCCTGGCCGCGCTGGCGCTGGCGGATGCAGCTGGTTTGCCGCGCGCAAGCAGCCTGAAAGCGCTGACGACCTTCACCGGGCTGGCGCATCGCTTCCAGCTGGCGCTGGAGCACAACGGCGTGCGCTGGATCAACGATTCCAAAGCCACCAACGTCGGCAGCACCGAAGCGGCGCTGAACGGCCTGCATGTCGACGGTACGCTGCACCTGCTGCTCGGTGGTGACGGCAAATCAGCGGATTTCTCCCCCCTGAAGACGTGGCTGAAAGGCGATAACGTGCGTCTGTGGTGCTTTGGTCGTGACGGCGATGCGTTGGCGGAGCTGCGCCCGGAAGTGGCGACCCGCACTGAGACGATGGAACAAGCCATGCGTCAGCTTGCGCCGCAGCTGAAATCTGGAGACATGGTGCTGCTGTCGCCTGCTTGTGCGAGCCTCGATCAGTTTAAGAATTTTGAGCAGCGCGGGGATGTCTTTACCCGCCTGGCGAAGGAGTTAGGCTAATGCGTTTATCTCTCCCTCGCCTGAAAATGCCGCACCTGCCGGGATCCGGGATCCTGGTCTGGCTGTTTGCGGCGTTGAAGGGCTGGGTGATGGGCTCCCGGCAGAAAGATACCGACAGCCTGGTGATGTACGATCGTACCCTGCTGTGGCTGACGCTCGGCCTTGCGGCGATCGGTTTTATCATGGTGACCTCGGCATCCATGCCGGTGGGGCAGCGCCTGGCAAACGATCCGTTCCTGTTCGCCAAGCGTGATGGGTTGTATATCGTGCTGGCGTTCTGTCTGGGCCTTATTACTCTGCGCTGGCCGATGGCGTTCTGGCAGCGCCACAGTACCGCCATGCTGATCATGTCGATCGGCATGTTGTTAGTTGTACTGGTGGTGGGCAGCTCGGTGAACGGGGCCTCGCGCTGGATTGCCTTCGGCCCGCTGCGTATTCAGCCTGCGGAATTTACCAAGCTGTCGCTCTTCTGCTACATCGCCAACTATCTGGTGCGTAAAGGCGATGAGGTGCGAAACAACCTGCGCGGCTTCTTAAAGCCGATGGGGGTGATTTTCGTGCTGGCAATCCTGCTGCTGGCGCAGCCCGATCTCGGGACCGTCGTTGTGCTGTTTGTGACGACGCTGGCGATGCTGTTCCTCGGCGGTGCAAAGCTGTGGCAGTTCATCGCGATTATTGGCATGGGGATCTCGGCGGTTGTCCTGTTGATCCTGGCAGAACCGTACCGTATTCGCCGCGTGACCTCATTCTGGAACCCGTGGGAAGATCCTTTCGGTAGCGGCTACCAGCTGACCCAGTCCCTGATGGCGTTTGGTCGCGGTGAAATGTGGGGGCAGGGCCTCGGCAACTCTGTGCAGAAGCTGGAGTATCTGCCGGAAGCGCATACCGACTTCATCTTCGCCATCATCGGTGAAGAACTCGGCTACGTTGGTGTGGTGCTGGCGCTTTTAATGGTATTCTTCGTCGCTTTCCGCGCCATGTCCATTGGCCGCAAGGCGCTGGAGATTGACCAGCGCTTCTCAGGTTTCCTGGCGTGTTCGATTGGCGTGTGGTTTAGCTTCCAGGCGCTGGTTAACGTTGGCGCGGCGGCGGGCATGCTGCCAACCAAAGGCCTGACGCTCCCGCTTATCAGCTACGGGGGCTCCAGTCTGCTGATTATGTCGACGGCCATCATGCTGCTGTTGCGAATTGATTATGAAACGCGCCTGGAAAAAGCACAGGCGTTTACACGAGGTGTTCGATGAGTGCTCAGGCGAAGCGGTTGATGGTGATGGCGGGCGGGACCGGTGGACACGTGTTCCCGGGGCTGGCTGTTGCACACCATCTGATGGAGCAGGGCTGGCAGGTTCGCTGGCTCGGCACCGCCGATCGTATGGAAGCGGACCTGGTGCCTAAACATGGCATCGACATCGATTTCATCCAGATTTCCGGCCTGCGTGGAAAAGGCCTCAAGGCAATGCTTTTTGCGCCGATACGTATCTTCACTGCCTGGCGTCAGGCTCGCGCAATTATGCAGCGTTTTCAACCAGATGTGGTGCTGGGGATGGGCGGTTATGTCTCCGGTCCAGGTGGTCTGGCGGCCTGGTCATTGGGGATTCCGGTTGTGCTGCATGAGCAAAACGGTATTGCTGGCCTCACCAACAAATGGCTGGCGAAAATCGCGAAGACCGTGATGCAGGCATTCCCGGGCGCTTTCCCGAATGCCGAAGTGGTGGGCAACCCGGTGCGTACCGACGTACTGGCATTGCCGCTTCCTCAACAGCGCCTGGCCGGGCGTGACGGTGAAATCCGCGTGCTGGTGGTTGGTGGTTCGCAGGGGGCACGCGTGCTGAACCAGACAATGCCGCAGGTGGCCGCGAAGCTGGGTTCTGCTGTCACGATCTGGCATCAGAGCGGTAAAGGCGCGCAGCAGACCGTTGAGCAGGCATATGCCGGGGCGGGTCAGCCGCAGCATAAAGTGACGGAATTTATTGACGACATGGCCGCGGCCTATGCCTGGGCTGATGTGGTGGTCTGTCGTTCGGGCGCCCTGACGGTCAGTGAAATTGCCGCAGCCGGGCTGCCCGCGATTTTTGTGCCCTTCCAGCATAAAGACAGGCAGCAGTACTGGAATGCGTTGCCGCTGGAAAAAGCAGGTGCTGCCACCATTTTTGAGCAGCCGCAGTTCACGGCAGAAGCCGTGGCCAATACGCTTTCTGGCTGGGACAGAAAGACGTTGCTGGAGATGGCAGAGCGGGCTCGTGCCGCCGCTATTCCGGATGCAACCGAGCGGGTTGCGAAAGAAGTGAGCCTGGCCGCACAGGCCTAATCATCGCAGCGCCTGTTTGCGCTGCACGAATGTTTAAGTAGTCGATGGCGTTTAGATAATGAATACACAACAACTGGCAAAACTGCGTTCCATTGTGCCCGAGATGCGTCGCGTCCGGCACATCCACTTTGTTGGCATCGGCGGTGCTGGCATGGGCGGTATTGCCGAAGTGTTGGCTAATGAAGGGTATCAGATTAGCGGTTCGGATTTAGCGCCGAACCCGGTGACTCAGCAGCTGACGGCGCTGGGTGCCACGATTTATTTCAACCATCGCCCGGAAAACGTGCGTAATGCGAGCGTTGTGGTTGTTTCCAGCGCCATTTCCGCCGATAACCCGGAAATCGTTGCCGCCCACGAGGCGCGCATTCCGGTGATTCGCCGCGCAGAAATGCTGGCGGAGTTGATGCGCTTCCGTCACGGGATCGCGATTGCCGGCACGCATGGTAAAACCACCACTACGGCAATGGTGTCGAGCATTTACGCGGAAGCGGGCCTCGATCCAACTTTCGTCAACGGCGGTCTGGTGAAAGCGGCGGGTGTTCACGCTCGTCTCGGCCACAGCCGTTACCTGATTGCTGAAGCGGATGAGAGCGATGCGTCATTCCTCCACCTGCAGCCGATGGTGGCGATTGTCACCAACATCGAAGCCGACCATATGGATACCTACCAGGGCGACTTTGAAAATTTAAAGCAGACGTTTATTAATTTCCTGCACAATTTGCCGTTTTATGGTCGTGCGGTGATGTGCGTGGACGATCCGGTGATTCGTGAGCTGCTGCCTCGCGTTGGGCGTCAGATCACAACATACGGCTTCAGCGACGACGCTGACGTGCGCGTTGAAGAGTACAAGCAGATTGGCGCGCAGGGGCACTTTACGCTGATTCGCCAGGACAAAGCGCCACTGAACGTGACGCTGAATGCGCCAGGTCGCCATAACGCCCTGAACGCGGCGGCGGCGGTTGCGGTGGCAACAGAAGAAGGCATCGAAGACGACGCCATTTTGCGCGCGCTGGAAAGTTTCCAGGGCACCGGCCGTCGTTTCGACTTCCTCGGTGAGTTCCCGCTGGAAAGCGTGAACGGTAAAAGCGGTAGTGCAATGCTGGTTGATGACTACGGTCATCACCCGACTGAGGTCGACGCCACCATTAAAGCGGCGCGCGCGGGCTGGCCGGATAAAAATCTGGTGATGATTTTCCAGCCTCACCGCTTCACCCGTACGCGCGACCTGTATGACGATTTCGCAAACGTGCTGACCGAAGTGGATTCTCTGCTGATGCTGGAAGTGTATCCGGCGGGCGAAGCGCCCATTCCTGGAGCCGATAGCCGTTCGCTGTGCCGCACCATTCGCGGGCGTGGAAAGGTAGACCCGATTCTGGTCTCGGACCCGGCGAAGGTGGCGGAAATGCTGGCACCCGTGCTGACCGGCAATGACCTGATTCTGATTCAGGGCGCAGGGAATATCGGCAAAATTGCGCGTAACTTAGCGGAAATCAAACTCAAGCCGCAAACACAGGAGGAGGAGCGTCATGGCTGATAGAATCGCTGTCCTTCTCGGCGGCACTTCCGCTGAACGTGAAGTTTCACTCAATTCTGGCGCTGCGGTTGTGGCTGGTCTGCGTGAAGCCGGCATTGATGCACACGGCGTTGATCCGCGCGATGTCGATATTACGCAGCTGAAAAAAGACGGTTTTAAGAAAGCGTTTATTGCTCTGCACGGACGGGGTGGTGAAGATGGCACGCTTCAGGGATTACTGGAGCTGATTGGCCTGCCTTACACCGGCAGCGGCGTGATGGCCTCGGCGCTGTCGATGGACAAACTGCGTAGCAAGCTGCTGTGGCAGGGCGCAGGATTACCGGTTGCGCCGTGGGTTGCTTTGACCCGCGCACAGTTCGCCAATGGTCTGAGCCAGGACGAACAGCAACGTATTGCCACGCTGGGTTTACCGCTGATTGTGAAGCCCAGCCGGGAAGGATCCAGCGTCGGCATGTCGAAAGTGACAGAAAGTGGTGCACTTTTAGATGCCTTAATGCTGGCTTTTCAGCATGATGAAGAAGTACTCATAGAAAAATGGTTAAGCGGCCCGGAATTTACCGTTGCGGTACTTGGTGAAGAAATTTTGCCATCGGTTCGTATCCAACCGGCCGGAGTCTTCTATGATTATGAGGCGAAGTATCTCTCTGACGAGACGCAGTATTTCTGCCCTGGTTGTGAAGATCTGAGCCGTGAACAGGAAATGCGTGCCCTGGTGCTCAAAGCCTGGACTGTTTTAGGTTGTTCAGGGTGGGGACGCATTGACGTGATGCAGGACAGCGATGGTCAGTTATATCTGCTGGAAGCCAATACTTCTCCAGGGATGACCAGTCACAGCCTGGTGCCGATGGCGGCGCGTCAGGCGGGCATGAGCTTCTCGCAGTTGGTAGTACGCATTCTGGACCTGGCGGGTTGATATGTCGCAGGCAGCACTGAACACACGGAATAGGGAAGAAGAGGACGACATCGCTTCTTCGCGCAGAAATAATGGAACGCGTCTTGCAGGGATTGTGTTCCTGCTCGCGGTATTATGCACCGTGTTGATGAGCGGCTGGATGGTACTGGGCTGGATGGAAGACGCGCAGCGTCTACCTTTATCTAAGCTGGTAGTGACCGGGGAGCGGCACTACACGAGAAATGATGATATTCGCCAGGCGATTCTGGCCCTCGGTCCGCCGGGAACGTTCATGACGCAGGACGTGAATATCATTCAGAGTCAAATTGAGCGCCTGCCCTGGATTAAACAGGCGAGCGTTCGTAAGCAGTGGCCGGACGAATTGAAGATTCATCTGGTTGAATATGTGCCGATTGCGCGCTGGAATGATCAGCATATGGTCGATAGTGACGGTAACGCATTCAGCGTACCGGCGGATCGCACCAGCAAGCAGAATTTGCCGATGTTGTATGGTCCGGAAGGCAGTGAGAACGAAGTGCTGCAGGGCTATCGCGATATGGGACAAATGCTGGCAAAAGGGAAATTTACGTTGAAAGTGGCGGCGATGACCGCACGCCGCTCCTGGCAGTTGACGTTAAGTAATGACATCAAACTGAATCTGGGGCGCGGCGATACGATGAAAAGGCTTGAGCGCTTTTTAGAACTCTATCCTGTTCTTCAGCAGCAGGCGCAGACCGATGGCAAACGGATAAGCTACGTTGATTTGCGTTATGACTCAGGCGCGGCAGTAGGCTGGCAGCCCGCTCCCGTAGAGGATACACATCAACAACAAAATCAGGCACAGGCAGAGCAACAATGATCAAAGCGACGGACAGAAAACTGGTAGTAGGACTGGAAATTGGTACCGCGAAGGTAGCCGCTTTGGTAGGGGAAGTTCTGCCCGACGGAATGGTGAATATCATTGGCGTGGGCAGTTGCCCATCCCGGGGTATGGACAAAGGCGGCGTTAATGACCTGGAATCCGTGGTGAAGTGCGTACAGCGCGCCATTGACCAGGCCGAGCTGATGGCGGATTGCCAGATATCATCCGTGTATCTGGCGCTTTCGGGTAAACATATAAGCTGTCAGAATGAAATCGGCATGGTGCCAATTTCAGAAGAAGAAGTGACGCAGGAAGACGTTGAAAACGTAGTCCACACGGCGAAATCTGTACGTGTCCGCGACGAGCATCGCGTGTTGCATGTGATTCCCCAGGAATATGCCATTGACTACCAGGAAGGGATCAAAAACCCGGTAGGCTTGTCTGGCGTGCGTATGCAGGCGAAGGTGCATCTGATTACCTGCCACAACGATATGGCGAAGAACATTGTTAAAGCCGTGGAACGTTGTGGCCTGAAAGTTGATCAACTGATTTTCGCCGGGCTGGCGTCGAGCTATTCCGTGCTGACGGAAGATGAACGTGAGCTGGGCGTCTGTGTGGTCGACGTGGGCGGTGGTACTATGGACATCGCCGTCTATACCGGCGGTGCGCTGCGCCATACCAAAGTTATCCCTTATGCAGGGAACGTGGTAACCAGCGACATCGCTTACGCCTTCGGTACGCCACCGAGCGATGCCGAAGCGATTAAAGTTCGCCACGGCTGTGCGCTTGGCTCTATCGTCGGTAAAGACGAAAGCGTGGAAGTGCCAAGCGTGGGCGGTCGTCCGCCGCGCAGTTTGCAGCGCCAGACGCTGGCCGAGGTCATCGAGCCGCGTTATACCGAGCTGCTGAACCTGGTGAACGAAGAGATTTTGCAATTGCAGGAACAGCTGCGCCAGCAGGGTGTCAAACACCATCTGGCGGCAGGTATTGTTCTGACCGGTGGTGCTGCGCAAATTGAAGGCCTTGCCGCCTGCGCGCAGCGCGTGTTCCATACGCAGGTGCGCATCGGCGCGCCGCTGAACATCACCGGACTGACGGATTATGCCCAGGAGCCTTATTACTCAACGGCGGTGGGCCTGCTGCACTACGGCAAAGAGTCACATTTGAGTGGTGAAGCGGAAGTGGAAAAACGTGTCGCAGTGAGTTCGTGGATCAAACGAATCAATACCTGGCTGCGAAAAGAGTTTTAATTTTTTAAGAGAGCGTCGAAAATTAGCGCTCTCAGGCGACAGGCACAACGGAGAGAGAAACTATGTTTGAACCTATGGAACTGACCAACGACGCGGTGATTAAAGTCATCGGCGTCGGTGGTGGCGGTGGTAACGCCGTCGAACACATGGTGCGCGAGCGCATTGAGGGTGTTGAATTCTTCGCAGTAAATACGGACGCCCAGGCGTTGCGTAAAACTGCCGTCGGTCAGACCATTCAGATTGGTAACGGGATTACCAAAGGTCTGGGCGCTGGCGCAAACCCGGAAGTTGGCCGCAATGCGGCAGACGAAGACCGTGAAGCCCTGCGTTCTGCGCTGGAAGGTGCTGACATGGTGTTTATCGCAGCCGGCATGGGCGGCGGTACCGGTACTGGTGCAGCACCTGTTGTAGCGGAAGTTGCCAAAGATTTGGGTATTCTGACCGTTGCTGTCGTGACTAAGCCTTTCAACTTTGAAGGCAAGAAGCGTATGGCGTTTGCGGAGCAGGGTATCGCTGAGCTGTCCAAACACGTGGACTCGCTGATCACGATTCCTAACGACAAACTGCTGAAAGTACTGGGTCGCGGTATCTCCCTGCTGGACGCGTTTGGCGCAGCGAACGACGTGCTGAAAGGCGCAGTTCAAGGTATCGCCGAGCTAATTACTCGTCCGGGCCTGATGAACGTCGACTTTGCTGACGTGCGTACCGTCATGTCCGAAATGGGCTATGCGATGATGGGCTCCGGTCTGGCAAGCGGTGAGGATCGTGCGGAAGAAGCGGCTGAAATGGCAATCTCTTCCCCACTGCTGGAAGATATCGACCTGTCTGGCGCACGCGGCGTGCTGGTTAACATTACCGCTGGCTTCGATCTGCGTCTGGATGAATTCGAAACCGTCGGTAACACCATCCGTGCATTTGCTTCGGATAACGCGACCGTGGTTATCGGTACTTCACTTGACCCGGATATGAACGACGAGCTGCGCGTGACCGTTGTTGCTACCGGTATCGGTATGGATAAGCGTCCAGAAATTACCCTGGTGACCAACAAGCAACAGCAGCAGCCAGTGATGGACCGCTATCAGCAGCACGGCATGGCGCCGTTGACGCAAGAACAGAAGCCGGCCGCTAAAGTGGTAAACGACAATACGCCGCAGACCACGAAAGAACCGGATTATCTGGATATTCCAGCCTTCCTGCGTAAGCAAGCTGATTAAGAATTAGCTGGAAGTTGGGTATGTGCGCTCTTTGTGCTAAACTGGCCTGCCGAATGTATAGTACACTTCGGTTGGATAGGTAATTTGGCGAGATTATACGATGATCAAACAAAGGACTCTTAAACGTATCGTTCAGGCGACTGGCGTCGGTTTACATACCGGCAAGAAGGTCACACTGACGCTGCGCCCTGCGCCGGCAAATACCGGGGTCATCTATCGTCGCACCGACTTGAATCCACCGGTTGATTTTCCGGCAGATGCCAAATCTGTGCGTGATACCATGCTCTGTACTTGCCTTGTCAACGAGCATGACGTGCGGATTTCAACGGTTGAGCACCTGAATGCCGCCCTGGCGGGCCTGGGTATTGATAACATCATGATTGAAGTCGATGCACCAGAGATCCCGATCATGGACGGTAGCGCCGCTCCGTTCGTTTATCTGCTGCTTGACGCAGGGATTGATGAACTGAACTGTGCCAAGAAATTTGTGCGCATCAAAGAAACGGTTCGCGTAGAAGACGGCGACAAGTGGGCTGAATTCAAGCCGTACAATGGTTTTTCGTTGGATTTCACCATCGATTTTAATCATCCGGCGATTGACGGCAGCAACCAGCGTTACGCTATGAACTTCTCTGCGGATGCGTTCATGCGCCAGATTAGCCGCGCGCGTACTTTTGGTTTCATGCGTGATATCGAATATCTGCAGTCCCGCGGCTTGTGCCTGGGCGGCAGCTTCGATTGTGCCATCGTTGTTGACGATTATCGCGTATTGAACGAAGATGGTCTTCGCTTTGAAGATGAATTTGTTCGCCACAAAATGCTGGATGCGATTGGTGACCTCTTCATGTGTGGTCACAATATCATTGGTGCATTCACGGCGTTCAAATCTGGTCACGCGCTGAATAATAAGCTTTTGCAGGCCGTCCTGGCCAAACAGGAAGCCTGGGAGTTTGTGACCTTCGAAGACGAAGCTGAACTGCCGCTGGCGTTCAAAGCACCGTCAATGGTTCTGGCGTAAGCCTGACCATTCTGTAAATTCGACTGGTAACCTGGTACTCTCTCCGTCCAGGGAGCCAGTCGTTTTTCTTTTTAGACCCCCGAATTTTTTCTCCACGCTGCTTAGCGTATAAACTTCTGCATAAACTCGTGCGATCGCTGGTTTCATGAACACTTTTCCGCGTGGTTTTCCGTCATTCCTGCTGCCGGGAAGTGCCATTAGTGGTACTATCTGAGCGCTTAAAAAATTTAGATGGGTTGCCTGGCAACCAGGGTGGAAAAGGTAAGTGAGCGGAATACTGACGCGCTGGCGACAGTTTGGCAGACGATACTTCTGGCCGCATCTCCTGTTGGGGATGGTCGCGGCAGGATTCGGCCTGCCTGCGATTGCCAATACCGCCGAGTCTGCGCCGCCGACTAAAACCGCCAGCAGCCAGACGGCCACTGCGAAGGTTAACTTCACCCAACTGATGCTGGAAGGCAATCGCCGTCCGGCCTTTACCGTCGATTACTGGCATCAACATGCCATCCGCACGGTTATCCGCCATCTCTCCTTCGCAATGGCACCGCAGGCGCTGCCAACGGCAGAAGCTTCGGCACCGCTCGAAGTGCACCATCTGGCCTTACTGGATACGCTCAGCGCGCTGCTGATGCGTGAAAGCCAGCCGCCAGCCATCATTCGTTCGGCGTCCGGTGATGCACAGTCTGCATCGGACGACAGCTTTTCTGTTAGCGCTTGGGTAAGCCAGGTACACGGCATTCGCGCCGGGCCTCAACGCCTTAGCTGAAAAAAATAACCTTCAACTAATGACTAAGACTCCGCAAGGCGGGGCGATTGAGATTTTAATTATGCTTAATTTATTGACCAAAGTTTTCGGTAGCCGTAACGACCGTACGCTGCGCCGCATGCGTAAAACCGTCGCACAAATCAATGCCATGGAACCGGAGCTGGAAAAACTCTCCGACGATGAGCTCAAGGCTAAAACCCAGGAGTTCCGCGAACGTCTGGAAAAAGGCGCTACCGTTGAGAGCCTGATTCCGGAAGCGTTTGCCGTGGTGCGTGAAGCCAGTAAACGTGTGTTTGGCATGCGTCACTTCGACGTGCAGCTACTCGGCGGGATGGTGCTGAACGATCGTTGCATCGCGGAAATGCGTACCGGTGAAGGTAAAACCCTGACCGCAACGCTGCCAGCCTACGTCAACGCGCTGTCAGGTAAGGGCGTTCACGTTGTTACCGTCAACGACTATCTGGCCCAGCGTGACGCCGAAAACAACCGTCCGCTGTTCGAATTCCTCGGCATGAGCGTCGCGGTAAACATGTCCGGCATGCCAGCGCCAGCAAAACGTGAAGCCTATGCCGCTGATATCACCTACGGTACCAACAACGAATACGGCTTCGATTACCTACGCGATAACATGGCGTTCAGCCCGGAAGAGCGCGTTCAGCGCAAGCTGCACTATGCTCTGGTGGATGAAGTGGACTCCATCCTGATCGATGAAGCGCGTACCCCGCTTATCATCTCCGGCCCGGCTGAAGACAGCTCCGAGATGTATAAGCAGGTTAACAAAATCATTCCACACCTGATCCGTCAGGAAAAAGAAGATTCAGACACCTTCCAGGGTGAAGGCCACTTCTCCGTGGACGAGAAAGCGCGTCAGGTAAACATCACCGAACGTGGTCTGGTCCTGGTTGAAGAGCTGCTGGTGAAAGAAGGCATCATGGAAGAGGGCGAGTCGCTCTATTCTCCGGCTAACATCATGTTGATGCATCACGTCACTGCCGCGCTGCGCGCACATGTGCTGTTTGCCCGCGACGTTGACTACATCGTAAAAGACGGTGAAGTCATCATCGTCGATGAACACACTGGCCGTACTATGCAGGGTCGTCGCTGGTCTGACGGTCTGCATCAGGCCGTTGAAGCGAAAGAAGGCGTTGAAATTCAGAACGAGAACCAGACCCTGGCGTCTATCACCTTCCAGAACTACTTCCGCCTGTATGAAAAACTGGCGGGGATGACCGGTACGGCGGATACGGAAGCGTTTGAGTTCAGCTCCATTTACAAACTCGACACCGTGGTCGTGCCAACGAACCGCCCGATGATCCGTAAAGACATGCCTGACCTGGTCTACATGACCGAAGCTGAGAAAATTCAGGCAATCATCGAGGACGTCAAAGAGCGCACCGCCAAAGGTCAGCCGGTTCTGGTGGGTACTATTTCCATCGAGAAATCAGAAGTTGTTTCTCAGGAGCTGACCAAAGCAGGCATCAAACATAACGTTCTGAACGCCAAATTCCACGCCAGCGAAGCCGATATTGTTGCTCAGGCCGGTTATCCCTCTACCGTAACTATCGCCACCAACATGGCGGGTCGTGGTACGGACATCATGCTTGGCGGTAGCTGGCAGGCTGAAGTCGCACAGCTTGAGGCGCCGACGGAAGAACAGATTGCGCAGATTAAAGCTGACTGGCAGGTTCGCCACGACGCGGTACTGGCGGCGGGTGGCCTGCACATCGTAGGCACCGAGCGTCACGAATCTCGCCGTATCGATAACCAGCTGCGTGGCCGTTCGGGCCGTCAGGGTGATGCCGGTTCTTCCCGCTTCTACCTGTCGATGGAAGATGCACTGATGCGTATCTTTGCCTCGGATCGCGTATCCGGCATGATGCGTAAGCTGGGGATGAAGCCTGGTGAAGCCATTGAACACCCGTGGGTGACCAAAGCGATTGCTAACGCGCAGCGCAAAGTTGAAAGCCGCAATTTCGATATCCGTAAGCAGCTGCTGGAATATGATGACGTCGCCAACGACCAGCGCCGCGCAATCTACACCCAGCGTAACGAACTGCTGGACGTATCCGACGTAAGCGAAACCATCGCCAGCATTCGCGAAGACGTGTTCAAAGCGACTATTGATGCACACATTCCGCCGCAGTCCCTTGAAGAGATGTGGGATATTGAAGGCTTGCAGGAACGTCTGAAAAATGACTTCGACCTCGACCTGCCAATCAAAGAGTGGCTGGATAAAGAGCCTGAGCTGCACGAAGAAACCCTGCGCGAACGTATTCTGCAAAGCGGGATTGAAGTCTACCAGCGTAAAGAGGAAGTGGTCGGCACAGAAATGATGCGCCACTTCGAGAAAGGCGTGATGCTGCAGACGCTCGACTCCCTGTGGAAGGAGCACCTGGCTGCGATGGACTACCTGCGTCAAGGTATCCATCTGCGTGGTTACGCGCAGAAAGATCCGAAGCAGGAATATAAGCGTGAATCATTCTCCATGTTTGCTGCGATGCTGGAGACGCTGAAGTATGAAGTGATCAGCACCTTGTGCAAAGTCCAGGTCCGCATGCCGGAAGAAGTCGAGGCGATGGAAGAGCAGCGCCGTGAGGAAGCAGAGCGCCTGGCGCAAATGCAGCAGCTCAGCCACCTCGACGACGATACCGCAGCCGCAGAATCTCTGGCAGCACAAACTGGTGAGCGCAAAGTCGGCCGTAACGATCCTTGCCCATGCGGCTCTGGTAAGAAATATAAGCAGTGCCATGGCCGTATCGCCTGATAGCTGCTGATGATAAAACAGAGGGCGCTGGTAACAGCGCCTTTTTTATGGAGCTAATACAATGAAAAACCTGCAAATCTCAACCGGTATTCTGCGTAACGCCGCCGGTGAAATCTTTATTACTCAACGCGCTGCGGATGCACATATGGCCAATATGTGGGAATTCCCGGGCGGCAAAATCGAAGAGGGCGAAAGTTCGGAAATGGCACTGGCGCGCGAGCTGTTTGAAGAAGTGGGTATTTTGCCGGAATCCGCTTACCTGTTCGATAAACTGGAATATCAGTTCCCGGACCGGCATATCACGCTTTGGTTCTGGCTGGTGGACAGCTGGCAGGGAGATCCGTGGGGCAAAGAAGGACAGCCGGGGCGCTGGGTAGCGCAGAAGGATCTGTTGGCAGAAGAGTTTCCTCCTGCCAACGAACCGGTGATTGCGAAGCTGATCGCCGAAGCTTAAGGCTGTTCTTCGCTCCAGTCATCGCTGTCGGAGAGATCGCCCGCACTTGGGATTCGCTTCTCTTCGGCAGCCCATTCGCCAAGATCAATCAGCTGGCAGCGTTTGCTGCAAAATGGGCGGAACGGGCTCTGTTCTCCCCAGACAATGCTTTTGCCACAGGTCGGGCAGTTAACGGTGGTGATATCGCTCATCGTGACTCCTTAACAGCAGGCCAGTTCGAAATCCAGACGCTCGGGCACGAGGCCGTTTTCGCTGTCCAGCGGCAGGAAGCGGATGGCGAAGCGGCTCTTATGTCCGGATATTTGTGGATAGAGCTGATCGTCGAGTGCCAGCTGCAGACGCAGCAGGTCGGCATCATCACCGTTGTCCTGGAAAAAGCCGTTCAGGCTGGTCTGTTTGCGATAGGGGGCGGAGTTACGGATAAGATCGAGAATCAGCGTTAATGCCTGGTTCATCGGCTCCAGGCTTTCCAGCCAGTGATAAACCTGCGCGTCACGTTTGCTCTGCGGTGCGTGCAGCCAGATGTGCAGAGTGGGTAAATCGAAGCTGCAACAGCCGCCGGGGATACTCAGACGCTGGCGTACCAGGCCAATCAGCTTATCTTCACGCAGCAACTGCCCAATGCGTGGGGCCGTCATCAAAATACCGCTGCTGTTTTTAAGCTGCTGACGTAACGCTTCAATACGGCTTTTATCAACACCCGGCACTTCATCCCACTGCTTCAGTTTACGCTGCTGGCGCTCCAGCTCTTTCAGCAGTTCGGTGCGCACTTCACCTCGCTCAAACACATCCAGTAAATCACTGATGTTCCTGAAAAAATGCAGGGCGCTGGCGTGATCCTGAACCGGCAGATTACAGTTCAGTTGCTGAATCAGAAACTCAATACGTAGCCAGGTGCGCATTTTCTCATTCAGGGGATGTTCAAAAAGGACGTGGGTGTGCATTACGGTTTTTCCTGTAAATCGGCCTGATGCGCCAGCTCAAGATAGTGGGCATGCAGGCGGGCTACATCCAATGCAATGGCATCTGGTGCGCCGTTGTTATCAATGACGTCATCCGCCACGGCAAGACGCTGTTCGCGCGTGGCCTGGGCGGCAATAATTTGTTTTGCGTGTGCTTCAGTCACATGGTCACGCTGTGTGGTGCGCAGGAGCTGCGTTTCCTCTGAAACGTCGACGACCAGCACGCGATTGGCCTTTTGCCAGAGATGATTTTCAACTAACAGCGGCACGACCCAGAGCACGTAGGGTGACGTCGCCTGCTTCATCTGGCGCTGGGTTTCTTGTTGAATCAGCGGATGGAGTAAGGCATTCAGCCAAATCTTTTCATCTGCGTGCGCAAAAATACGCTCCCGTAACTGACGGCGGTTGAGCGTGCCATCTGCCATCAGCATTTCTGCGCCATAACGGCTGACGATGGTGGCTAACGCCGGTGAACCCGGCTCGACCACCTGGCGGGCAATGATATCGGCATCAACAATGTCGGTTCCCAGGTTGGCAAAAGCCGCTGCAACGGTACTTTTCCCGCTGCCGATGCCGCCTGTTAACGCCACTGTATAGACCATACCACCTTGTCCTGTGAAGAATTACCGCTAAAAATCAATTGGTTGAAATATAAGCTTTCAATAACTGTCGCGATGGACTGAAAGTTCGCTGTTCACCAAGTAAATTTGAACGATTGTAGCGTAAAAAAAGTGAAAATCGCAGTCTTGCGAAGGGATGATTACTGCGTATGATAACGTCACTGGAGTTGTGCTTAGCCCATTTTTGCCTCTAACCCCAGGAATCCGCACATGCGTATCGAAGAAGATCTGAAGTTAGGTTTCAAAGACGTTCTTATCCGCCCTAAACGCTCTACCCTCAAAAGCCGTTCCGAAGTTGAGCTGGAACGCGAATACACCTTTAAACATTCCGGAAAAACCTGGTCTGGTGTGCCTGTTATTGCCGCAAATATGGATACCGTTGGCACGTTTGCGATGGCAAAAGCGCTGGCTGCGTTTGGTATTCTGACCGCTGTACACAAACACTATTCCGTTGAGGAATGGCGCGATTTTACGGCAAGCGTTTCTGAAGATGTTTTGAAGCATGTCATGGTCTCAACCGGCACGTCCGACGCGGATTTCGATAAGACGAAGCAGATCCTGAATCTGAATCCTGCCCTGAGTTTTGTGTGTATCGACGTGGCAAACGGCTACTCCGAGCACTTCGTGCAGTTCGTATCGAAAGCGCGTGATGCCTGGAAAGACAAGACTATCTGTGCCGGTAACGTGGTAACGGGTGAAATGTGCGAAGAGCTGATTCTGGCTGGTGCAGACATCGTTAAAGTGGGTATTGGCCCGGGTTCCGTGTGTACCACTCGCGTGAAAACGGGCGTTGGCTATCCGCAGCTCTCTGCTGTGATTGAATGTGCCGATGCGGCTCACGGCCTGGGCGGTCAGATCGTCAGCGATGGTGGTTGCACCATGCCAGGCGATGTAGCGAAAGCCTTCGGCGGCGGTGCGGACTTCGTGATGCTGGGCGGTATGCTGGCCGGTCACGAAGAGAGCGGCGGCACCGTGGTTGAAGAGAACGGTGAGAAGTTCATGCTGTTCTACGGCATGAGCTCTGAATCGGCGATGAACCGTCACGTGGGTGGTGTTGCAAAATACCGTGCAGCTGAAGGTAAAACCGTTAAGCTGACGCTGCGTGGCCCGGTTGAACATACCGCGCGTGATATTCTCGGCGGCCTGCGTTCTGCCTGTACGTATGTTGGTGCTGCACGCCTGAAAGAGCTGACCAAGCGCACCACTTTTATCCGCGTTCAGGAACAAGAGAACCGCGTGTTCAACAGCCTGTAATGACGTCAGACGCTGGCGTAGCGACCGCGCCAGCGTTTATCCCCCGCTAATTGCATCTCCCAAATGAAATATCGGCAGGTACATCGCCACCACCAGCGTGCCGATGATGACTCCCGTCACCAGTAACATAACGGGTTCCAGTAGCGTGGCCAGGTTATCCGCCTGCTGATGCGTTTGCTGACTATGATACTGAGCCAGATTTTCCAGCATGCTATCCAGCGCGCCTGACACTTCTCCCGTTCTGACCAGCTGCTTACACAAGGGCGTAAAGATGCTTTGTGCCTCCATGGCCTGCCAGACAGCGTTCCCCGATGCAATCGCGCCAATCATCTGTTCGATGACGCCTCGCCACCAGGGGCAGGTCAGCGTTTTCTGGACGCTTTCCAGCCCTTGCAGAAAAGGGATCCCGGCATTCTGGGTTAGCGCCAGAACGGTATAAATCTGACTCAGCATTTGCCCCCGAACTAATCCTGAAACGACCGGTATTCTCAACAGAACCTGAGGACGAAACTGCTGCCAGCGAGGGCTACGTTGCAGCAGCGGCCGCAGGATAAAGGGCAGAACAGCAAGCCCTAAAATGAGCGGTAAACCCTGTTGAACGGCGGTGGAAAGCGCCATAACCATTCGGGTTAGCGCAGGCAGCGGTGTGTTAAAGGTGCGATAAATGGCAGCAAATTCCGGCAACACAAATCCGCTCATGCCAGTCACGACCAACAGCGCCAGCAGCAGGATGATCATCGGGTAGCGCAGCGCTTTTTTCACCTTCAGGCTCAGCTGGCGCTGTTCTTCCTGTTGGCGCGCAAGATGCGTGCAGCAGTAATCCAGCTTACCGGTCATTTCGCCCGCCTGAATCAGGGCGGGATAAAGCGGTGGAAAAGCCTCCGGCCACTGCTGCATCGCGGTGGAAAGGGGCTCTCCCTGAGCGAGCCTGCGAGCCAGATCCTGCATCAGCGCTTGCCACTGCGGTATCGGATGTTGCTCTGCTAAAAGCTGCAGGCTGCCGGAGAGCGTCAATCCCGCCTGAAGCAGCGTGGCAAGCTGGTGCATTAACTCGCTGCTGTGCCGGGTTTGCCACTGCGATTTGTACGTTGTCTTGCGTGAGATTGTTAACGGTGCTATGCCTTCAGATTCGGCCAGCTCCAGGGCGACAATTTTATTCTCCGCCCAGACGCTGCCCTCTCTGGCTTCCCCCTGTTCTGTCACCCCTCGCCAGTACCAGAGACATTTAGGTGCCATGAGGAACACCCAAAACGCGCAACAGTTCTTCCACCGTAGTTTGCCCTCGCTCCACAGCTTCGCAGCCGTGCTCAAACAGTGTCGTCATGCCCGATCGGCGTGCTAACTGCTCCACTTCTTCAGGCGTGCTGCCGCTGACAATCGCCTGTTTTAACTCTGGCGTAATCGCCAGCACCTCAAATAGCGCAATGCGGCCATGGTAACCGTGGTAACAGTGTTCGCAGCCAACGGCTCGCCAGTGCGGCAGAGGGCGAGGCCACAACGTTCCGGGCATAGCTTCGTAATCACCTTGCTGCTCGCAACAGTGAGGACACAGCCGACGTACCAGCCGCTGCGCAATGACCAGCAGCAGGGCTGAGGAGATCATCCAGCGGGCGACGCCCATTTGTTGCAGACGAACGAGCGTTTCGGTAGTGGAGTTCGTGTGCAACGTTGAGAGCACAAGATGCCCGGTCTGCGCCGCTTTAATGGCGATTTCAGCCGTTTCAGCGTCGCGAATTTCACCCACCATCACCACGTCGGGATCCTGGCGAAGCAATGCCCGCAGCACGCTTTGAAATGTCAGCCCCGCGCGGGTGTTGATCTGCGTCTGGTTGATCCCGTCGAGCGGAATTTCGACCGGATCTTCAACGCTGCACAGGTTGATCTCGGGGCGATTTCGTTCCTGCAACGCGCTGTACAGGGTTACCGTTTTGCCGCTTCCCGTCGGGCCCGTGACCAGCATCAGCCCCTGAGGCTGGGTCAGCGCCTGGCGAAAGGCCTGAAGCTGGGCGTTGCTCATCCCTAAAGCGGTGACATCCAGCGCCTGCGTGACCTGATGCAGCAGGCGCAGTACGACTTTTTCTCCGCCGCGACACGGGAGCGTGGCGATACGAAAGGAGACGCTGCGTCCGGCAATATCAACGGTAAATTGTCCGTCCTGCGGCAGCCTTCGCTCGGCAATATCCAGATTGCCCAATACTTTGAGGCGGGCAATCAATGGGTTGCTTAGCATGGGTGAGAAAGCTGGGAGGGCGTGCAGCACGCCGTCTACCCGTAAACGTATGCGAAGGACTTCTTCGCCAGGTTCAAAGTGTATGTCCGATGCCCGCTGCTGTAACGCCTGCTCAAACGTCTGGTTCAGCAGCTCAACGATGTTGCCCGTGTCATCGCGCGCTATGGGCAGGTGAGACTCCAGGGCGGTATGCAGATGTTTGTCCATCCGCGTCTGTTCCCAGCATTCGATGTCTATCCGCTTGTGAGTGGCAAAACGCAGTGCGTCCATGAGTTCAACGGGCTGCGAACCGACAACGGCAATGCTCAGCATCTGGTCGTCGTTACTCAGCAGCACGGCACGGTGCCGCTGACAAAGTGTGACGAGCTGATCGTGATTCATCCTCGCATCCTCAGGCTGCGTCAAAGCGGAAAACGTCTTCGCAGGCCTGCTTAAGCGCGCTGTCGCTGGCTATGTTGCAGGTTCTCTGCCAACCGGTTATGCCGTTAGCATCGCTCCAGACTGGCTTTAGCGTCACGCTTAGTCCGTTGAGGCTCTCCTGGCCTGTTAAGGTAACGGTGCCCTGAGCGATCTCCATGGCAGAAACATAGCGGCTGGTGGCTGGCGCAGGAATGCCGTTACTGCTTCCGTCACAGGGGGCGATCCCGCCATGATCGAGCGCACATAGCTCGATCGCGGTTCGATAGGGTACAAAAGTTTGCAGCATGTCGGTTAGCGCGGCTTTGCGCAGGTAGTTCTGGTAGGCCGGAATGCCGATGGCACTGAGAATGGCGATAATACCGATGACGACCATCAGCTCAATCAGGGTGAATCCTTGCTGTTTATCCATAAGTTGCTCCTTAGTTTGACGGGAGCACTGTAGACGGCAGCGGCAGGAAATAGCGAAAGGCAAAAAGGAAATCGGGAAGGGGGCTTCTGAATTATTTCATGACTTGCAGCAGCGTTGCGAAAAGCTGCGAAGGGGATCGAGATATCCCCTTCGCATCTCCAGGTTTTACTTAAAGCGCATGGAAAGATCGAGCGCCTGAATGTGCTTGGTCAACGCGCCCACAGAAATATAATCCACACCAGTTTCGGCAAATTCACGGATGGTGTCGAAAGTGACGTTACCGGACACTTCCAGCCGTGCCTGACCGTTAGTCAGCTTCACTGCTTCGCGCATCTGTTCGGTTTCGAAGTTATCCAGCATGATGATATCTGCCCCGGCCTTCAGGGCATCCTGGAGTTCTTCAAGACTTTCCACTTCCACTTCTACCGGCACGTCCGGGTGCAGCCAGAAGGCTTTCTCGACGGCCTGGCGCACGGAGCCAGACGCAATGATGTGGTTCTCTTTGATCAGAAACGCGTCGGATAATCCCAGGCGATGGTTGGCGCCGCCACCGCAGAGCACGGCGTACTTCAGGGCTGTGCGCAGGCCGGGTAAGGTTTTACGGGTGTCGAGCAACTGAGTTTTGGTGCCTTCCAGCAAATCAACATAGCGGCGCACGGTGCTTGCGACGCCGGAAAGTGTTTGCACGAAATTGAGCGCCGTACGCTCGCCGGTTAACAACACGCGGGAGGGGCCATTCAGTTCGAACAGCGGCTGGTTTTCGATCAGTACGTCGCCATCTTCCACGTGCCATGTCAGGGCAACTTCGCTGCCTGCGAGCTGAATAAACACTTCCTCTACCCAGCGTTTGCCGCAAAATACGCCAGCTTCACGGGTGATCACCACCGCATGAGAACGCGAATCTTCAGGTAACAGTTGGGCCGTGATGTCGTTCGCGGCATTCACTTCACCGCCTAAATCTTCACGTAGCGCGTGGGCGACGGCAGCAGGGATATCAAGGTTAATACGTTCCAGCAGCGCGTCACGACGATGCTCAGGATTGTAGCGGCGAGGCGGCATGATAAAACTCCAAATGGTAAGGAATCATAAGTTATAAACATGCTACTCTGAACCGGATTTCAGCACCATAGATTAAGGAGAGCCTGCATGCAGTTGCACGATGGCTGGCTGGACGAAGCCCGCCGCGTCCCTTCGCCGCATTATGATTGCCGCCCGGATGATGAAGCCCCGACGCTTCTGGTGGTGCATAATATCAGCCTGCCGCCTGGCGAATTTGGCGGCCCCTGGATTGATGCATTATTCACCGGAACAATCGATCCAAATGCACATCCTTTCTTTGCCGAAATCGCTCATTTACGGGTCTCTGCCCATTGCCTGATTCGCCGCGACGGCGAAATCGTGCAGTATGTTCCTTTTGATAAACGTGCGTGGCATGCGGGCGTATCGAGCTATCAGGGGCGAGAAAGATGTAATGATTTTTCGATTGGCATTGAACTGGAAGGCACGGATACTCTGGCCTATACCGATGAGCAATATCAGCAGCTTGCAGCCGTTGCCAGGTTGCTGTCGACGATGTATCCGGCGATTGCCACGCATATGACGGGCCATTCCGACATTGCCCCTGTGCGCAAAACCGATCCTGGCCCGGCGTTTGACTGGGCACGCTTCCGCGCTCTGGTGAGCCTTCCGTCAGATAAGGAGATGAGATGACGCTGTTTACCACTCTGTTGGTACTGATTGCCGAACGTCTGTTCAAGCTGGGTGAGCACTGGCAGCTCGATCACCGTCTGGAGGTGCTGTTCCGTCGCGTCAAAACGTATTCTTTTGTGGTGACGCTGCTGATGACCGCTGTTGCAATGGCGATCGTCTGGCTGCTGCTGAGTGGTCTGCAGGGCGCACTGTTTAACGTGCCGGTGCTGGTGGTGTGGATCCTGCTCGGCGTGCTGTGTATCGGTGCCGGGAAAGTGCGGATGCATTATCACGCCTATCTTAAAGCCGCATCACGAGATGATGCCCATGCACGAGACGCAATGGCGAGCGAGCTGACGTTGATTCACGGCGTGCCGCCGGGCTGTGATGAACGCGAGTATCTGCGTGAGCTGCAAAACGCGCTGCTGTGGATTAACTACCGTTTTTATCTCGCGCCGCTGTTCTGGTTTGTGGTTGGCGGGCCGATGGGGCCGGTCACGCTGATGGGCTACGCTTTCCTGCGAGCCTGGCAAAGCTGGCTGGCGCGCTATCAGACGCCGCGCGATCGCCAGCAGTCGGGCGTGGATGCCATTCTTCACGTTCTGGATTGGCTGCCGGTCCGCCTGGTCGGCGTGGTGTATGCGTTGATTGGTCACGGCGAGAAAGCGCTTCCGGCGTGGTTTGCCTCGCTCGGCGATCGTCACTCCTCTCAGTATCAGGTGCTGACCCAGCTGGCGCAGTTCTCGCTGGCCCGTGAGCCACATGTCGATAAGGTTGAAACGCCAAAGGCGGCGGTGTCGATGGCGAAGAAGGCCTCTTACGTCACCGTTGTTATCATGGCGCTGCTGACGATTTACGGGGCGCTGGTTTGATTTGCAGGCCGCCTGGTGCGGCCTGCAAACTTTTCACCACGACGGCTAATCAGCGCAGGTCGGTAGCGGGCACCAGCACGCGGCTTTTGCCATAAAGGATGGTCAGGATTGCCGGAACGCTAAAGGCGACGACAATCGCAATCACCTCATAGATGGCTTTCGAATCGGGGCCGCTGAACAGCCCCAGTTCAAAGACGTTCAGTACCGGCAGGAAGCTGTAGGTTTTCACCCGCAGGAACCCGGTGATCGCCCCGCCAAGTGCAGCCCCGATGCAGCCGAAAATAAACAGCATGCGGTACTTCAGGTTCACGCCGTACAGCGCCGGTTCGGTGATGCCGAAGAACGCGGAAACGGATGCGGAAATCGCGAGCTGTTTGTCCTTCAGGTTACGGGCGATAAAGATAGCCCCGAACGCCGCTCCGAACTGGCCCATCACCGCCGACATAAACATCGCCATCACCGTGTCGTAGCCGTTCACCTGCATGTTGATGAGCGCAATCGGGATGATGCCCCAGTGCACGCCGAACACCACGAACAGCTGTCCAATCCCTGCCAGCAGCGCACCGGAAAGCACCGGACTCAGGTTGTATAGCCAGGTGTAGCCGTTGGCGATGCCGATCCCCACGTAATCGGCAATCGGACCAATCACGGTAAAGACCACAAACCCGCATACCAGCAGCGACAGGCAAGGCACAAACACCAGCGCCGCCACTTCCGGGATCATCTTCTTAAACCAGCGTTCGACGTAGCTCAGGAACCAGACGGCAAAAATTGCCGGGATCACCGCGCCACCATAAATTTTCAGCGGAAAGGTCAGGTGGAAAATCTCAATGCTGTTCGGCGTGGCGGCGTCGGTCAGGGGGAAAATCATCGCCGCAGTTAACGCCAACGCGGTAAAGCGGCTTGTTTTGAACCTGTCGGCAGCGGTGACGGCAATAAACAGCGGCAGCATCACGAACACGCCGCTGGAGAGCGCATTGAGTACAATAAACAGCCAGGATTTCGTCGAGATAAGCTCCATCGTTTGCAACAGCACGACAAGGCCTTTCACCACGCCTACGCCCGCCAGCACACCGATGTACGGCGTGAAGATGGCGGAAAGTGTCGCCAACAGCCGATTGAGTGGCGAGCTTTTTTGCACGGGCTGTTCAGCAGGAGCGCTATCGTTTGTCAACAACGTGCCCAGCGCCGCGAAGACTTTCTCCACTTTCGGACCAATCACTATCTGGAACTGGCTGCCGTTATTCACCAACTTGACCACTTCCGGCAGCTTATAAAGCTGCTCCTCATTAATATGGCAGTCGTCTTTCAGGTTCAGGCGCAGCCGGGTGGCACAATGGGTGGCGTGAACCACATTTTCCTTACCGCCAACGGCGGCGAGGATCTGCTCTGCAACGGGTAAGTATGAAGTCGCCATGGTGAAGCACCTTTTCATTCAGAGGGTACGGTCGGCTAATCAGGCGTAGTCGCCAGGTTTCGTTTTGCTTTTTACCGCCACGCCGAAATCCGTGAAGATGCGCTGCGGCAGGTTGTTGCCTTTCCCTTCGGCGATGTGATGCGCGAGGATCTGGAACGGAATAATCATCAGCAGCGGCAATACGTTTTCCGGTGAGTCAACGTTTAGCGCCAGCGTATGCGGGTCTTCACTCTGCCCAGGCGTGAGCGTGTAAACGTACTGCGTGTGTCGCTTCTCGTATTCCCGTAATAGCCTCAGGCGTTCCTGCGCTACGCTCGGCACGTCGAGGAAAAACAGACGGTGCTGCGGGTTAATTTCGAAATACGGGCCGTGCATAAAGACTTCCATTTCAATTCCCTGAGAAGGCACGCGCACGGTTTCGGTGAATTTGGTCGCCATCTCCATGCACACGCCAACGGCCGGGCCGTAACCGATGCAGGTGAAGCGCGGGGAGGAAACAAGATCGGCTTCCCAGCGAGAGAAGAACGATTCGGTGGTATCGATAATGGACGGAATGGCCTGCACAGCTTCGCGCAGGATGGCCAGTTCTCTGCCTTCGCGGGCATCGTCGATCGCACCTGCTGCATGCGCATGGCGCAGGCCCATCAGCATCAGAGTCAGAATGGTGGCGACGTAGCCTTTAGTGACGTAGCCCACGCGCTCTTCACCGATATCCAACTGCACGAAGGTATCCGCTGTTTTCGCCAGTTCGCTCTGCGGCTTGCTGGTCAGACCGACGGTTTTTACCGGGAACTGTTTTTTCAGCTGCGCCAGCGCGTGGAGGGTTGAGGTGCTTTCGCCGCTCTGGGAAACGGCAATCACCGTGCGGATTGCCGGGTTGTGCTTCTCAAAATGCTGGTAGTGGAACGGCTCGGCAATGGTAACGCGCACCTCTGACAGGCTCTCAATGTAGTACTTCGCGCTGACGGCAGCGTTGACGCTTGAGCCGGTAGCCAACAGCAGCCATTCGCTTTCGTCTTCGATAGCCGGAATGGACGCCGGGTAGTTATCCAGGATGGCCGCAAGCGTCGCGTGCTCTTCGTGGATGTAAGTCATCATGGTCGGTTTCATAGTGCCCTCGCTGCTGAAAAAAACTGAAAACGTTTTCAGTAAAATATGATCGGGCAAATTAGTGGGTCAATTTTACGTATGAGGATTTGTGATGAAGATCGGAATATTTTGTGTGCAGAGCAGGGAAATGCCCGGCGGCGCTAACGCTTGTGCAGGCCTGTGAATGACGATGGTGAGCTGTTGTAGGCCGGATAAGCGCAAGCGCTATCCGGCAAGGCATTCAGGCGGATTCGCCCGCAACTAACAGGGGAGGGATCGCCGGCGATTCCGGCAGCATGTCCTGCAACAAAGTCATCATCTGCTGGATAACCTGCTGACCTAACACGTTATTCTGATGGTCGACGGTGGTCAGGCGCGGGACGTAATATTCGCTGCCGGGAAAACATTCGCAGCTGGCGACGGCGATATTTTCCGGTACGTTAATGCCGTTATCCTTCAGTGCGCGGATTGCGCCCATTGCCACACGATCGTTAATTGCTAACAGCGCCTGGGGCAGCGCCCGGCCCGATACCAGCAATTTTTTAATCGCTTCATAGCCGTGCTGGGCGTAGAAGTTAGTTTCAATCACCTGCGCGTTTTCAGCCGAAATACCAGCCTGGCGTAGCGTCTCACGGAAGGCGTTCACGCGCTGTCCTGTCATATACACGCCCGGCGAGCCGCCAATAAACGCGATGTTTCGATGACCCTTTTCCAGCAGGTATTCGGTGATCATTTTCACGCAGTTGACCTGGTCACGCTCCAGGCAAGTGTAGTCATAATGGGCGAGTTTGCGGCCCACGACTATCACCGGAAGCGTGGCGATAAGCTTTTGTAAACCATCCAGATAGCCTTCCGGAATCTTCAGGTAGTCGATGTTGCCGCCGAGGATGATCACCCCATCGAGCTGGCTGTCGATGATGGTGCTGAATATCTGATCTTCGGCAATCACCAGGCTCGATTCGCTGCGCTTATTGGCCGACTGTGTATCGAACAGCACGATTTTGTACCCGGCCTGCTGGCAGGCTTTTTCGATTTGTTCAACCAGGGTGGCGAAGTAGGGGCTGGTGATGTCGGATACGACGACGGCAAGCGTCATGCTTTTGCGGGAAATCATGCTGCGGGCCATCAGGTTCGGGCTGAAGTGATGCTCGTCGATCACTTTCTGCACTTTCTCCCGGGTTTTATCCGAGACCCAGCTGTTGTTGTTCAGTACCCGTGAAACAGTCGCGATGGAGACGTTAGCCAGTTCAGCAATGTCTTTGATCGTCAGGGGCTTTTTCATCGGTCACAAGGGTCCTTTTGATGGCTGCAACCCTCGGATGGTACATCACTTTTGCTGGGGGAGAAACGCTCTGTACCCGCAAAGGGGTACAGAGGCGTAAAGAGATTAAGCGCGGACGGCTTTGGACCCTCTTTGTTTGACCGCGTAGCCAATGCCGAGTACCACAATCCATGCCGGGATCAGATACACGGAAATCGCCATACCCGGGGTCATCAGCATGATCACCAGCACGGCTGCCACGGTGAACAAGCAAATCCAGTTTCCGAGCGGATAGAACAGGGCAGGGAAGCGCGTGGTAACACCCTGCTTCTGCTTGGCCTTACGGAACTTCATATGCGCAAGGCTAATCATCGCCCAGTTGATGACCAGAGCAGACACGACCAGCGCCATCAGCAGACCGAACGCAGATTCTGGTGCCAGATAGTTGATGAGCACGCACAGAGCTGTAAATACGGCAGACACCAGAATGGTGTTCACCGGCACGCCGCGCTTGTCGACTTTGGTCAGCGCTTTCGGCGCGTTGCCCTGCTGCGCCAGGCCGAACAGCATACGGCTGTTGCAGTACACGCAGCTGTTGTACACGGAGAGCGCCGCGGTCAGGACCACGATGTTCAGTGCGTTTGCCACAAAGGTGTCACCCAGCTCGTGGAAAATCAGTACGAACGGGCTGGTGTCCGCGGTGACGCGAGTCCATGGCAGAAGGGACAGCAGTACGGCCAGCGAGCCTACATAGAAAATCAGGATGCGGTAGATAACCTGGTTGGTGGCTTTCGGGATGCTTTTCTGCGGATCGTCTGCTTCCGCAGCTGTGATACCGACCAGCTCCAGTCCACCGAAGGAGAACATGATAATGGCCATCATCATCACCAGCCCCTGAATGCCGTGCGGCAGGAAGCCGCCCTGTTCCCAGAGGTTGCGAACCGTCGCCTGCGGGCCGCCGTGACCGCTGAACAGCAGCCAGCCGCCGAACAGGATCATCGCGACGACCGCGACCACTTTAATAATGGCGAACCAGAACTCCATCTCACCAAACACTTTGACGTTGGTCAGGTTGATGGCGTTGATGACCACGAAGAAGACGGCGGCGGAGACCCAGGTTGGGATTTCCGGGTACCAGAACTGGATATATTTGCCGACCGCAGTCAGTTCCGCCATCGCCACCAGCACGTAAAGCACCCAGTAGTTCCAGCCAGAGGCGAAACCGGCAAAGTTGCCCCAGTATTTATAGGCAAAGTGGCTGAAGGAACCGGCCACCGGCTCTTCCACCACCATTTCGCCCAGCTGACGCATGATCAGAAAGGCCACGAAACCTGCAATGGCATAACCGAGAATGATCCCCGGCCCTGCGGATTGAATAACGGAGGCGCTGCCCAGAAACAGGCCCGTTCCGATAGCTCCACCCAGCGCAATAAGCTGAATGTGGCGGTTTTTAAGGCCGCGCTTCAGCTGTTCGCCGTGCTGTTGACCTTCCATTATGAAACCTCGTGAGTGATTGTTTTTTCTACGCTTTGGCTAAGCGCGTGTCATTATGAACTTCCATATTCTGTACATTATATTTTACAGAGCGGATGGCTGAAAGTTGCGTGTAAGTCTTCCGCAGCTGGAAGAATAGTGGTAAGTGCCGCCGAATGCACCTGCTTTGTGCAGGGATGCTGACGAGTTGCGTAAAAAGAAACCAAATGTAAATGCCGGATCGCGGTAACAATCCCTTTCGTATTTACCGTTTTAGCGAAATTTTATGTCTGTTCAGGCACTTTTCGTCATATTGAATCGGTTCAGGCTGCACAGCTTTTCGTTTCGCATACGTTAAAACTGCCTCTTTAGGGGTAAATGTGACATTTGTGCAAAGTTACATTTCTGAAACGTTATTTCTGTAAGGTTGTTAAAAAGTGCCGGGTTTACTGATTTCAATCAAAACCTGTATGGACAGAAGGTGAATACTTTGTTACTTTACCGTCACGAACTTTGAATTGGTAAGACCAATTGACTCCGGGTAAATGGCTTAAGACAGGGAACCATGGCCTACAGCAAAATCCGCCAACCAAAATTATCCGATGTGATTGAGCAGCAGCTGGAGTTTTTGATTCTTGAGGGGACGCTGCGCCCCGGCGAAAAACTTCCACCTGAACGCGAACTGGCAAAACAGTTCGATGTTTCCCGTCCCTCACTGCGCGAGGCGATCCAACGTCTCGAAGCGAAGGGCTTACTGCTTCGTCGCCAGGGCGGCGGTACCTTTGTGCAAAGTAGCCTCTGGCAGAGCTTCAGCGATCCGCTGGTAGAATTGCTCGCCGACCACCCTGAATCCCAGTTTGATCTGCTGGAAACCCGCCACGCTCTGGAAGGGATTGCCGCGTATTATGCCGCGTTGCGGGGGAATGATGAAGATCGCTTACGCATCCGCGAACTGCATCAGGCCATTGAAATCGCTCAGCAGTCTGGCGATCTTGATGCCGAATCCAGCGCCGTCGTCCAGTATCAAATTGCCGTCACCGAAGCCGCTCATAATGTGGTCTTACTTCATCTTCTTCGCTGCATGGAACCGATGCTGGCGCAGAATGTTCGACAGAACTTTGAATTGCTGTACGCCCGACGGGAAATGCTCCCGCTGGTCAGCAGCCATCGCACCCGAGTATTCGAGGCGATAATGGCCAGAGAGCCGGAGCAGGCGCGCGAAGCGTCGCACCGTCACCTGGCCTTCATTGAGGAAATCTTGCTGGACCGCAGCCGTGAGCAAAGTCGTCGAGACCGCTCGCTTCGCCGCCTACAGCAACGAAAGGACTAGCAACACCGATTTTTTTCAGCGCCAGTTTTTAGAGCGCGGCAACTAAACGCAGAACCTGTCTTATTGCGCTTTTAGCCGAAAACGCAATGGGACAGGTTCCAGACAAATCAACGATTAGACAGATAAGGAATACCCCCATGTCAGACCGTTTACAAAATGACGTGGATCCGATCGAAACTCGCGACTGGCTACAGGCGATCGAATCGGTCATCCGTGAAGAAGGTGTTGAGCGCGCTCAGTATCTGATTGACCAACTGCTTTCCGAAGCCCGCAAAGGCGGCGTAAGCGTGGCAGCTGGTGCCGGGGCAAACAATTATGTGAACACGATTGCCGTTGAAGATGAGCCGGAATACCCGGGGAATCTGGATCTGGAACGTCGCATTCGTTCAGCTATCCGCTGGAACGCGATCATGACCGTTCTGCGCGCGTCGAAGAAAGACCTGGAGCTGGGTGGCCACATGTCCTCCTTCCAGTCTTCTGCGACCATTTACGAAGTGTGCTTCAACCACTTCTTCCGTGCCCGTACCGAACAGGACGGCGGCGACCTGGTGTACTTCCAGGGCCACATCTCTCCAGGCGTTTACGCGCGTGCCTTCCTTGAAGGTCGCCTGACCGAAGAGCAGATGAACAACTTCCGCCAGGAAGTTCACGGCAAAGGCCTCTCTTCTTATCCGCACCCGAAACTGATGCCAGAATTCTGGCAGTTCCCGACCGTCTCCATGGGTCTGGGCCCAATCGGTGCGATCTACCAGGCGAAGTTCCTGAAATATCTGGAACACCGTGGCCTGAAAGATACCTCTCAGCAGACCGTTTATGCCTTCCTCGGCGACGGCGAGATGGACGAACCAGAATCCAAAGGTGCGATCACCATCGCGACCCGCGACAAGCTGGACAACCTCTGCTTCATCATCAACTGCAACCTGCAGCGTCTGGATGGCCCGGTCACCGGTAACGGCAAAATCGTTAACGAACTGGAAGGCATCTTCGCGGGCGCTGGCTGGAACGTGGTGAAAGTGATGTGGGGCGGCCGTTGGGATGAGCTGCTGCGTAAAGACACCAGCGGTAAGCTGATTCAACTGATGAACGAAACCGTTGACGGTGACTACCAGACCTTCAAATCCAAAAATGGCGCCTACGTGCGTGAGCACTTCTTCGGTAAATATCCGGAAACTGCCGCACTGGTTGCTGACTGGACTGACGATCAGATCTGGGCCCTGAACCGCGGTGGCCACGATCCGAAGAAAGTCTATGCTGCGCTGAAAAACGCACAGGACACCAAAGGTAAAGCGACCGTTATCCTGGCCCACACCATCAAAGGTTACGGCATGGGCGATTCCGCTGAAGGTAAAAACATCGCTCACCAGGTGAAGAAAATGAACATGGACGGCGTACGCTACGTCCGTGACCGTTTCAACGTGCCGGTATCCGATGCTGATATCGAAAAACTGCCGTACGTGACCTTCCCTGAAGGCTCTGAAGAACACACCTATCTGCACGCACAGCGTCAGAAACTGGGCGGCTACCTGCCATCCCGTCAGGTGAAATTCACCGAGAAACTGGAAATGCCTGCTCTGGCTGATTTCCAGCAGCTTCTCGAAGAGCAGAACAAAGAAATTTCTACTACCATCGCTTTCGTTCGTGCCCTGAACGTGATGCTGAAGAACCCGTCTATCAAAGATCGTCTGGTTCCGATTCTGGCTGACGAAGCGCGTACTTTCGGTATGGAAGGTCTGTTCCGTCAGATCGGTATCTACAGCTCCAACGGCCAGCAGTACACCCCGCAGGACCGTGAGCAGGTTGCCTACTACAAAGAAGACGAGAAAGGTCAGATCCTGCAGGAAGGTATCAACGAACTGGGTGCAGGCGCATCCTGGCTCGCGGCGGCGACTTCTTACAGCACCAACAACCTGCCGATGATCCCGTTCTACATCTACTACTCGATGTTCGGCTTCCAGCGTATCGGCGATCTGTGCTGGCAGGCGGGTGATCAGCAGGCTCGCGGCTTCCTGGTTGGCGGTACCTCCGGTCGTACCACCCTGAACGGTGAAGGTCTGCAGCACGAAGATGGTCACAGCCATATCCAGTCTCTGACTATCCCGAACTGTATCTCTTACGACCCGTCTTACGCATACGAAGTGGCCGTGATCATGCACGACGGTCTGGTCCGTATGTACGGTGAAAAACAAGAGAACGTGTTCTACTACATCACCACCCTGAACGAAAACTACCACATGCCGGCGATGCCGGAAGGTGTTGAGGAAGGTATCCGTAAAGGTATCTACAAACTCGAAACCGTTGAAGGTAGCAAAGGTAAAGTTCAGCTGCTGGGCTCCGGTTCTATCCTGCGTCACGTGCGTGAAGCCGCTCAGATCCTGGCGAAAGACTACGGCGTGGGCTCTGACGTGTACTCCGTCACCTCCTTCACCGAACTGGCCCGCGACGGTCAGGACTGTGAGCGCTGGAACATGCTGCACCCAATGGAAACTCCGCGCGTTCCGTACATCGCTCAGGTGATGAACGATGCACCGGCGGTGGCATCCACTGACTATATGAAACTGTTCGCTGAACAGGTTCGTACCTACGTACCGGCTGATG
Organism: Scandinavium sp. UTDF21-P1B; assembly: GCF_040750395.1. NCBI lineage: Bacteria > Pseudomonadati > Pseudomonadota > Gammaproteobacteria > Enterobacterales > Enterobacteriaceae > Scandinavium > Scandinavium sp. UTDF21-P1B. The sequence goes on along the minus strand of NZ_JBFLVD010000029.1, from coordinate 87,783 downwards.
ATTACCGCGTACTGGGTACCGATGGCTTCGGTCGTTCCGACAGCCGTGAAAACCTGCGTCACCACTTCGAAGTTGATGCTTCTTATGTTGTGGTTGCGGCCCTGGGCGAACTGGCTAAACGTGGCGAAATCGACAAGAAAGTGGTGGCGGATGCGATCACCAAATTCAACATCGATGCAGAAAAAGTTAACCCGCGTCTGGCGTAAGAGGTAAAAGAATAATGGCTATCGAAATCAACGTACCGGACATCGGGGCTGATGAAGTTGAAATCACCGAGATTCTGGTCAAAGTGGGCGACAAAGTTGAAGCAGAACAGTCGCTGATCACCGTAGAAGGCGACAAAGCCTCTATGGAAGTCCCGTCTCCGCAGGCTGGCGTCGTGAAAGAGATCAAGGTCTCTGTCGGCGACAAAACCGAGACCGGCAAACTGATTATGATTTTCGATTCCGCCGACGGTGCAGCAGCTGCTGCACCTGCGCAGGAAGAGAAGAAAGAAGCCGCTCCGGCCGCCGCTGCTCCAGCAGCTGCCGCAGCAGCGAAAGACGTGAACGTGCCTGACATCGGCGGTGACGAAGTTGAAGTCACCGAGATCATGGTGAAAGTGGGCGACACCGTTGCCGCTGAACAATCCCTGATCACCGTAGAAGGCGACAAAGCTTCTATGGAAGTGCCAGCGCCGTTCGCGGGCGTGGTGAAAGAGATCAAAATCAGCACCGGTGACAAAGTGTCTACTGGCTCCCTGATCATGGTCTTCGAAGTAGCGGGCGCGGCTCCAGCTGCGGCACCTGCTCAGGCTGCTGCTCCGGCACCGACTCAGTCTGCACCTGCCGCAGCACCAGCTGCGAAAGCGGAAGGCAAATCTGAGTTTGCTGAGAACGACGCTTACGTTCACGCGACTCCGCTGATTCGCCGTCTGGCGCGCGAATTCGGCGTTAACCTGGCGAAAGTAAAAGGCTCCGGTCGTAAAGGCCGCATCCTGCGCGAAGACGTTCAGGCTTACGTGAAAGACGCAGTGAAACGCGCTGAATCTGCACCAGCTGCTACCGGCGGCGGTCTGCCAGGCATGCTGCCATGGCCGAAAGTGGACTTCAGCAAGTTTGGCGAAATCGAAGAAGTGGAAATGGGCCGTATCCAGAAAATTTCTGGCGCGAACCTGAGCCGTAACTGGGTGATGATCCCGCACGTTACGCACTTCGACAAAACCGATATCACCGATCTGGAAGCGTTCCGTAAGCAGCAGAACGAAGAAGCCGCGAAGCGCAAGCTGGACGTGAAATTCACTCCAGTGGTCTTCATCATGAAAGCCGTTGCCGCAGCGCTTGAGCAGATGCCTCGCTTCAACAGCTCCCTGTCCGAAGACGGCCAGAAGCTGACGCTGAAAAAATACATCAACATCGGCGTGGCGGTAGATACGCCAAACGGTCTGGTGGTTCCGGTGTTCAAGGATGTGAACAAGAAGAGCATCACCGAACTGTCCCGCGAACTGATGGCTATCTCCAAAAAAGCTCGCGACGGCAAGCTGACCGCTGGCGAAATGCAAGGCGGATGCTTCACCATCTCCAGCCTGGGCGGTATCGGGACAACGCACTTCGCGCCAATCGTCAACGCGCCGGAAGTGGCTATCCTCGGTGTTTCCAAGTCCGCGATGGAGCCAGTGTGGAACGGGAAAGAGTTCACGCCGCGTCTGATGATGCCGATGTCTCTCTCCTTCGACCACCGCGTGATCGACGGGGCTGATGGTGCGCGTTTCATCACCATCATCAACAACATGTTGAGCGACATTCGCCGTCTGGTGATGTAAGCGAAAAGCCGGCCAGTCGGCCGGCTTTTTTCTGGTAATCTCTCCTGGCTTTATGGGGTTATTGGAACAACGTCAAATCGTGAGCCGTTTGTTGTTTCAAAATTGTTAACAATTTTGTAAAATACGGGCGGATAGAACGTCCCGGTGGATGATGGGCGATAAGACCAGGGACCGCCGGATAAAAAATCATAGAGGTCATGATGAGTACTGAAATCAAAACCCAGGTCGTGGTACTTGGGGCAGGCCCGGCAGGCTACTCCGCTGCCTTCCGTTGCGCTGATTTAGGTCTGGAAACCGTCATCGTCGAACGTTACAGCACCCTCGGTGGTGTTTGTCTGAACGTCGGCTGTATCCCTTCTAAAGCGCTGCTGCACGTAGCCAAAGTTATCGAAGAAGCCAAAGCGCTGGCGGAGCACGGTATCGTCTTCGGTGAGCCGAAAACCGATATCGACAAGATTCGTACCTGGAAAGAGAAAGTGATCACTCAGCTGACCGGTGGTCTGGCGGGTATGGCGAAAGGCCGTAAGGTGAAAGTGGTCAACGGTCTGGGTAAATTCACCGGGGCGAACACCCTGGAAGTGGAAGGCGAGAACGGTAAAACCGTGATCAACTTCGACAATGCAATCATCGCGGCGGGTTCCCGTCCGATCGAACTGCCGTTCATTCCACATGAAGATCCACGCGTGTGGGATTCCACCGATGCGCTGGAGCTGAAAACCGTTCCAAAACGTCTGCTGGTGATGGGCGGCGGTATCATCGGTCTGGAAATGGGTACCGTATATCACGCACTGGGTTCAGACATCGACGTGGTTGAAATGTTCGACCAGGTTATCCCGGCTGCCGACAAAGACGTGGTGAAAGTCTTCACCAAGCGCATCAGCAAGAAATTCAACCTGATGCTGGAAACCAAAGTGACCGCCGTTGAAGCGAAAGAAGACGGTATCTACGTTTCCATGGAAGGCAAAAAAGCCCCTGCCGAAGCGCAGCGTTATGACGCAGTGCTGGTGGCAATCGGTCGTGTACCGAACGGTAAAAACCTCGACGCGGGCAAAGCTGGCGTGGAAGTGGACGACCGTGGCTTCATCCGCGTTGACAAGCAGCTGCGTACTAACGTGCCGCACATCTTTGCTATCGGCGATATCGTCGGCCAGCCGATGCTGGCGCACAAAGGTGTTCACGAAGGTCACGTTGCCGCTGAAGTTATCGCCGGCATGAAGCACTACTTCGATCCGAAAGTGATCCCATCTATCGCGTATACCGAGCCAGAAGTTGCCTGGGTTGGCCTGACCGAGAAAGAAGCGAAAGAGAAAGGCATCAGCTACGAAACCGCCACCTTCCCGTGGGCTGCTTCTGGTCGTGCTATCGCTTCCGACTGCGCAGACGGCATGACCAAGCTTATCTTCGACAAAGAGACTCACCGTGTTATCGGTGGTGCGATTGTCGGTACCAACGGCGGCGAGCTGCTGGGTGAAATCGGTCTGGCTATCGAAATGGGCTGTGATGCAGAAGACATCGCACTGACCATCCACGCTCACCCGACTCTGCACGAGTCAGTGGGCCTGGCTGCAGAAGTGTTCGAAGGCAGCATCACCGACCTGCCAAACCCGAAAGCGAAGAAGAAATAAGTTTTCGGGATGTAAGAAGCGGCCTCAGGGCCGCTTTTTTTATCTCTGCTGCAAGCTTGCCAGGGATAAGCGGAGCGGTAACTTACTTATTTAAAAACATTTCTGCATAAATATTTGCGAACATCTCGTCATTACTCTGAAAATAGTCACGCACTAAACTTATAGCGTAAAAACTATTAATGAGGTGCATCATGAAAACATTTCTGACTACCGCAGTACTCGCCACTACGCTGATTTCTGGCTTCGCGCTTGCCGACGACCCGGTGATCCCATGGGCAGACAACAGCGGCGGTACCGAAACCACGCATATTGCGGCCATGGGGCAAAACCTGAACGGACAGCACCAGAACATCAGCAAAACCCAGGAAGGCGTATGGGCGGCAAACTCCGGCAGTATCAAAGATGATGAAGCGGTACTGACGCCAGAGCATCCTTCAGTGGGCGCACCGTCGCCGACCAATTGATAAAAAAATGCCGGGTGGCGCTAACGCTTACCCGGCCTAAGAATTTTGTTTCCTTGTCGACCCGGCAAACGTAGCGCCGCCGGGTGGCAGGCTTACAGCTTCACGTTATCCAGCGCAGCCTGCGCACAGGCCTCATCCAGATTACCGCCCGGCGCGCCGCCGATACCAATCGCGCCAATCACCTCATTGCCTTCCTTCACCGGCAGGCCGCCCGCCAGCAATAACAGGCCCGGAATATCCTTCAGGTTCTGTGCACCCGCGTTGCTTTGTGCCGCTTCCATCACTTTGCCGCTGGCATTTTTCATTGTGAGCGCGGTAAAGGCTTTCATTTCGCTGGCCTTCACCGTGTGCGGCCCGGCATTGTCGGTGCGCTGCACTGTCTTAATGACGCCTGCGCGGTCAACGACGGTCACGCTCACCTGATAGTTTTTAGTGGTACAGGCTTTGATGGCTTCCTGCGCCAGAGCATTCGCCTGTTCCAGAGAAATGTTTTTCTGACTCAGTGATTCTGCCTGTGCAGCAGTGGTGGCGAAACCGGCGAGCAGCGTGGCGGTAAGCATAAGTTTTTTCATCGTGGGCTTCCTTCTGGTTGTTAATCGTGATGCTAACAAGGCCAGGCAGGAAGCGTAATTCGCACGATTACGCAGTCGTCCAGGTAATTCTACTTAGTGCAGCTTGTCATATTCGCGGATGGCCTGTACCAGGCTGCTGACGCCAAGCTTGCTTAAAATAGCGGCTCGATGTGCTTCCACGGTGCGTGCGGACAGAGCCAGGCGTGTTGCAACCTCTTTGTTGCTTGCGCCGGTCATCAGCTCCTGCAGTACGTCTGTTTCCCTTGCGGTCAGCTGGGCGAAGAGTTGCTTAGCGTGCAGATGCGCCTGCCAGCGTCGCTGGCGTGTCCCACTTTCAGCAAAGGCAGCATGCACCGTTTCGATAAGACGATCGGCATCCAGGGGTTTGGTGAAAAACTCAAACACCCCGTGATGGAAGGCCCGACGGCAGGCGTCGACAGAACCGTGTCCCGTCATCATCACCACCGGTAGCAAAGGGTGCGAGGCGCTGTTGTTTTCAAGCCAGGTCAGCCCGCTGCTGCCCGGCATTCTCATGTCCAGCAGCAGGCAGCCGGTTAACTGCGCTTCAGGTGCGTGAACGGTGGCGAATGCGTCGATGGACGCGAAGTTCTCTACCGGCCAGCTTAGCGTAGAGAAGAGAAACGTCAGCGACTCGCGAATCGAGGCGTCGTCGTCAATGATGTAGATAGTGTTGTCCATGTCTGATTACCTCTCCCGAATAAACCACAGGTTGATTTCCGCGCCGCCGTCTGGCCTGTTCCCCAGCTGCAGGCTGCCGTTCATGCGCGTCATCAGCGATTCACAAAGCGTGAGTCCCAGCCCCAGCCCGCCTTCTCGCTCCGTGTAGAGCGGCATCAGAGCGAGCTTCAGCGCCTCCGGGCTGAATCCCGGACCGCCATCGGTGAGCGTGACGCGAACCCGATCGCCTTCCGCCTCGCTGGTAATGTGGACCCAGCCTTTTCCGCGCGAAAGCTGTGCCTGAATCGCGTTGTTGAGTAAATTGTGCAGCACCTGTTCAAGCCACAGGTGGTCTGCCCGGATCTCAAGCGCCTGGAAGGCGTGGGTGATGCGGATAAGTTTTGTGCCAGGCTCGTGCTCCAGCAAATTGCCGACGCGCAGCCAGCTTTGCGGCAGGTTCACCGCTGTGAGCGTCACGTCCTCCTGGCTCAGGTGGGCGCGAAAGCGGGTCAGTAGCTCGCTGATTCTCTGGGTCTGCGTGAGGGCCGAGCGCATTGCGTGCCTGACTTCTTCTGATTTCCCGTTATCGAGCTGACGCATGCCGCCCTGCAGCCACATCTGCGTGGCCGTCAGCGGCTGGTTGATTTCATGCACGACGCCTGCGGCCATTTCGCCGAGCGTGTTCAGCCGGGCATGCTGATAATAATCGGCCCGCTGGCGGTCAGATTGCTGCTGCTTGCGCCCCCAAAGCGTGAGCATCAGCAGGCAGACAATAACTCCCCAGCCGAGGGCGATAAGCAGATGGGGTAGCCAGGCGACAGCAAACCACTGCGGCGTGGCGTTCGCCTGCAGGGTAAAGGGCTGAAAGTGCTGCTGAAATTGCCGCGTCCAGTGCCAGCGCTCCTGTTGCAGCGCTGATGGCGTTGTCATGCTGAGGCGCACGGTTGAAAAATGTGAAGCTGAGTACAGGAAGGGGGCAAGGTTGATACGTACCCGAATCTGGCGGTAAGGATTGTACAGCCAGTAGCTTGTCGGTGAGAGCTTCTCCACGCGCGGCGCATTCAGAGGGAGGGCGATGGTTTTCTCCAGCGCCTGAATTTGCGGGAACTTTTGTTGCAGTCGCGCCAGATCGTCATCACCGCTGAGAACAGGAATGACCGACTCATTCTGAGTTAGTGCGGTATTGATGGTACTAAACAACGAGGTGAAGGCGCGGTCAAACTGCCAGTACTGACGGCGGATCTGTTCGGCGTAGAGCAGGGCGCAGCACAACAGGCTGACGACCAGCCAGGTCGCCAGGCCACGCAGAAGAAACGCGCGTTTTGTTGTCATCCTGCACTCACCCTTTTACTGTCCACAAGCGTGCCAGTATCACAGAGTGAGGGGGCGCTCGTCAGCAGGAAAGTTTATGAAGAGGGAGGATGAGAGGGTTGCCAGCAGCAATCCGGCACCGCAAAGCAGTGCGAGATAAGGTGCGTAACCAGGTGAGATTATTGTGTCCAGAAAGTAGGTTTGAAACGGCTTTATGCTGTCCTTAACGATTCAGCAAAATTTTAATGTTGCTTTTTTGTAAACAGATTAACACCCCCCGGAAATCCTGCTATGCTGCCCGACGCGGTATCGGGCATGTACCCTACAAACTGCTGTCTCACAGGAGCGTGAAGAGAACGCCGGCCGCATATGACAATGAGAGCGAGGAGAACCGTCGTGCTAGAAGAATACCGTAAGCACGTAGCTGAGCGTGCCGCCGAGGGGATTGTTGCAAAACCGTTAGATGCAACCCAAATGGCCGCACTGGTTGAGCTGCTGAAAGCACCGCCTGCGGGCGAAGAAGAATTCCTGTTAGACCTGTTAATTAATCGTGTACCGCCGGGCGTAGACGAAGCCGCCTACGTGAAAGCCGGATTCCTTGCCGCTGTCGCCAAAGGCGACGCCACCTCCCCACTGGTTACCCCTGAAAAAGCTATCGAACTGCTGGGTACCATGCAGGGGGGCTACAATATTCATCCGCTGATTGACGCGCTGGATAACGAGAAGCTGGCACCGATTGCCGCCAAAGCGCTGTCCCATACCCTGCTGATGTTTGACAACTTCTATGATGTGGAAGAGAAAGCCAAAGCGGGCAACGCCTACGCGAAGCAGGTGATGCAGTCCTGGGCCGATGCTGAGTGGTTCCTGAACCGTCCAGCGCTCGCTGAAAAAATGACCGTCACCGTCTTCAAAGTCACCGGCGAAACTAACACGGATGACCTCTCCCCGGCGCCGGATGCGTGGTCTCGTCCTGATATCCCTCTGCACGCGCTGGCAATGTTGAAAAACGCCCGCGAAGGCATTGAGCCGGATCAGCCGGGCGTTGTTGGCCCAATCAAACAGATCGAAGCGCTGCAGAAAAAAGGCTTCCCTCTGGCGTATGTGGGCGACGTGGTTGGCACCGGTTCTTCGCGTAAATCTGCCACTAACTCCGTGCTGTGGTTCATGGGCGATGATATTCCGCACGTGCCGAACAAGCGCGGCGGCGGCCTGTGCCTGGGCGGGAAAATTGCACCCATCTTCTTTAACACCATGGAAGATGCGGGCGCACTGCCAATTGAAGTGGACGTGAACAACCTGAACATGGGCGACGTCATTGACGTCTATCCGTTCAAAGGAGAAGTACGTAACCACGAAACCAATGAGCTGCTGGCAAGCTTTGAGCTGAAAACCGACGTGCTGATCGACGAAGTGCGCGCCGGTGGCCGTATTCCGCTGATTATCGGCCGTGGCCTGACGACCAAAGCGCGTGAAGCGCTGGGCCTGCCGCACAGCGATGTTTTCCGTCAGGCGAAAGACGTGGCAGAAAGCAGCCGCGGCTTCTCTCTGGCTCAGAAAATGGTTGGTCGCGCCTGCGGCGTGGCGGGTATCCGTCCGGGTGCCTACTGTGAGCCGAAGATGACCTCCGTGGGTTCTCAGGACACCACTGGCCCAATGACCCGTGATGAACTGAAAGACCTGGCCTGCCTGGGCTTCTCTTCTGATCTGGTGATGCAGTCCTTCTGCCATACTGCGGCGTATCCGAAGCCGGTTGACGTAACCACGCATCATACGTTGCCTGATTTCATCATGAACCGCGGCGGTGTTTCTCTGCGTCCTGGCGATGGCGTCATCCACTCCTGGCTGAACCGTATGCTGCTGCCGGATACCGTTGGCACCGGCGGTGACTCTCATACCCGTTTCCCAATCGGCATCTCCTTCCCGGCGGGGTCTGGCCTGGTGGCGTTTGCCGCTGCGACTGGCGTGATGCCGCTCGATATGCCGGAATCCGTGCTGGTGCGCTTCAAAGGCAAAATGCAGCCGGGCATCACCCTGCGCGATCTGGTTCACGCCATTCCGCTGTACGCCATTAAGCAGGGTCTGCTGACCGTTGAGAAGAAAGGTAAGAAGAACATCTTCTCTGGCCGCATTCTGGAAATTGAAGGTCTGCCGGATCTGAAAGTTGAGCAGGCGTTCGAACTGACTGATGCGTCCGCCGAGCGTTCTGCTGCGGGCTGTACCATCAAGCTGAATCAGGCGCCGATTGAAGAGTACCTGAACTCTAACATCGTGCTGCTGAAGTGGATGATTGCTGAAGGCTACGGCGACCGCCGCACGCTGGAGCGCCGTATCCAGGGCATGGAAAAATGGCTGGCGGATCCGCAGCTGCTGGAAGCCGATGCTGACGCGGAGTACGCGGCGGTGATCGACATCGATCTGGCGGATATCAAAGAGCCAATCCTTTGTGCGCCGAACGATCCGGACGACGCGCGTCTGCTGTCTGACGTGCAGGGCGACAAGATCGACGAAGTGTTCATCGGTTCCTGCATGACCAACATTGGCCACTTCCGTGCCGCCGGTAAACTGCTGGATACGCACAAAGGCCAGCTGCCGACGCGTCTGTGGGTGGCTCCGCCAACCCGTATGGATGCGGCACAGCTGACGGAGGAGGGCTACTACAGCGTCTTCGGTAAGAGCGGTGCGCGTATTGAGATCCCGGGCTGCTCCCTGTGCATGGGTAACCAGGCTCGTGTGGCAGACGGTGCGACGGTGGTGTCCACTTCAACCCGTAACTTCCCGAACCGTCTCGGTACTGGCGCGAACGTCTACCTCGCTTCTGCGGAGCTGGCGGCCGTTGCGGCGCTGATTGGCAAACTGCCAACGCCGGAAGAGTACCAGACGTTTGTGGCGCAGGTTGATAAAACCGCAGCTGACACCTACCGCTATCTGAATTTCGACCAGCTCTCTCAGTACACCGAGAAAGCCGACGGCGTGATTTTCCAGACGGCTGTATAAACTGCAAAACCGTCTCTATGGAGACGGTTTTAAGTGTTTGCACCCTCTCCCTGTGAGAGAGGGCTGGGGTGAGGGCATCAGGCCGCACATCTCCTTTTTTGCCGGGTGGCAGCGTGCTTACCCGGCCTACAAAACCCCGAACCTGTCATTCGGGGTTTTTATTTTCCACTCCTGACACCCGTCCCGCTTTTTTTCTCTCCGCCAACTGCGATAATTACGGCAATGGCTTTGCAGAGGAAAACACCATGGATTACGAATTTCTGCGCGACATCACCGGGGTGGTGAAAGTGCGTATGTCGATGGGCCACGAAGCGGTTGGGCACTGGTTTAACGAAGAAGTAAGAGAGAACCTCGCGCTGCTCGATGAAGTGGAAGCGGCGGCGCAGACGGTAAAGGGCACCGAAAACTCATGGCAGCGCTCGGGCCACGAATACACGGTCTGGATGGACGGCGAAGAAGTGATGGTTCGCGCCAATCAGCTGGCGTTTTCCGGTGATGAAATGGAAGAGGGCATGAGCTATTACGACGAGGAAAGCCTGTCAATGTGCGGCGTGGAGGACTTCCTTCAGGTTGTAACGGCGTACCGCGCCTTTATGCAGCAGAAGTAACCTGGCGGGAGCTTCCCTGCTCCCCGAAAACTTATACGGCCGGAATATTGCGGCCGTAGTAAATCTCACGCATCTCTTTCCACAGCAGGTCAGCGATGGCCTGGCGTTCGGCTTCGCTTAAATCTTCCGGCCGGGTGTGGAACATGTAGTGCTTCAGGTCGAATTCCTTAAGTAACATCTTGGTGTGGAAGATGTTTTCCTGATAGACGTTCACATCCATCATGTCATACAGCGCTTTCATGTCGTCCGACATAAAATTTTGAATGGAGTTAATTTCGTGGTCGATAAAGTGCTTCATACCGTTCACATCGCGGGTAAAGCCACGCACGCGGTAGTCGACGGTCACGATATCGGACTCCAACTGGTGGATAAGATAGTTCAGCGCGTTGAGCGGAGAAATCACCCCGCAGGTCGAGACTTCAATATCGGCGCGGAAGGTACACAGGCCGCCTTCCGGATGACTCTCCGGATAGGTGTGTACGCAGATATGGCTTTTATCGAGATGGGCGACCACCGCTTCCGGCAGCGGACCGGGGTGCTCGGAAGGATCGATAAGTTTGGGGTCAACTGGCTCTTCGCTCACCAGAATGGTGACGCTTGCGCCCTGCGGCTCGTAATCCTGGCGCGCGATGTTGAGAATATTCGCGCCGATAATAGAACAGGTTTCTGACAGGATCTCCGTCAGACGGTTGGCATTGTAGAGTTCATCGATATAGGCGATGTAGCCATCGCGCTCTTCTGCCGTTTTCACGTAGCAGATATCGTAAATACAAAAACTCAGGCTTTTGGTCAGGTTGTTAAAGCCGTGCAGCTTAAGCTTTTTCAATTGGGTTCACCTCCTGCGTTGCAGAGAGCGCGTTCTGCAGGTATTGCGGGAGCGCAAAGGCCGCGGTGTGAATAGCCGGGTTGTAGTAGCGGCAGATCAGTCCGGCCTGGCGGAAGCGTGCCTGAATGATTTCGGCCGAGAGGTGGCGCAGTGCTTCGTTATCCGTCGCCCAGGCGAAGGTCATGATGCCGCCGTAATAGGTCGGGATAGCCGCCTGATAGAAGCTTACATCGCCAAAGTAGTGGCTGAGCTTGCGATGGCTGTCGAGCGCTTCATCCTGCTGCAGGAAGCAAACTCCGTTCTGTGCGACGAAAATGCCGCCAGGATTCAGGCAGCGTTTGCAGCCCTCATAAAATGCTGAGGTGAACAGGCTTTCGCCTGGACCAATCGGATCGGTACAGTCGGAGATGATCACATCAAACGTTTGCGTTGTCTGGCTGACAAAATTAACGCCGTCGTCGATAACCAACGTGAAGCGCGGATCGTCGTAGCTGCCCGCGCTGTGGTTGGGAAGATACTGGCGGCAGAATGACACCACGCCCGCATCGATTTCCACCATCGTGATGGTTTCAATGCTCTTATGACGGCTGACTTCGCGCAGCATCGCGCCGTCGCCGCCGCCGATGATCAGCACGTGTTTTGCGTGGCCGTGAGCCAGCAGGGGAACGTGGGTCATCATCTCGTGGTAGATAAACTCATCGCGCTCGGTGGTTTGCACCACGCCGTCGAGTGCCATCACGCGGCCAAAGGCGGCGTTCTCAAAGATGATGAGATCCTGGTGATCCGTTTTCTCGTGATAGAGCACGTTTTCAACGGCAAAGTACTGACCAAACTGGTCGTGCAGCGTTTCATGCCACACCTTGTTATCGGCCATGGGCTGAACCCTCCTTCGTTAACACCCCTTTAAAATGGGCGCAACATCATAGCTAACAATGACCGGCGATGCACGGTCGTTATTTCAGCAGAAGGTCTTACTTGACGTAGGCGAGCAGGCTCAGGGAATCGCGAGCCAGCGCTTTGCATTTTTTGGAGGTGGGAATGCGAATGCCGCTCAAATCACGGTAGCTGTCTTCACCGAGCGCTTTCATGTTAAAGGTGTCGTAGTTGCTGAGATCCCACTGATTTTGCTGGGCAAAAAAGACCAAAGCGCGGCGAATCTGCTGGTTCGGCAAATTCTGGTAACCACAGTCGTTTTTCAGAAAGACAAATACCGCCGTCAGATCGGCCATATCTTCGGCCTCGGATTCGCTCAGTGCGTAGCTGTTAGAGGAAAGAGCAAGCAGCGATCCAAGTACCACAATTCTGAATAACGTCTTCATTTTAGTTACCAATGCATCCACGAAATTCAACGTTAGCACACTTCTTAGAGGTGCGCAGGGCTTTATTAAAGGGATTATGCTTGACCTTCCGGTAAGGGAAAGGTTTAAGCTCAATTAATCACCAGTCGTCGAAAAGGGAGTGCAGATGCAACGTCGTGAATTTATCAAATTAGCTACCGCCGTGGGGGTCGCCAGCGCCTTACCGTTATGGAGTCGTGGCGTGCTGGCCGCCGATCGCCCGGCCTTACCTGTCCCCAATTTGTTAACAGCGGATTCCCGGAGCCGTATCGCGTTGACGGTGCAAAGCGGTAAAACGCAGTTTGGCCCGCATAACGCTGCAACCTGGGGCTATAACGGCAATTTGCTTGGTCCGGCATTGCAGCTGCAACAAGGGAAAGCGGTTACCGTCGATATTCACAATCAGCTCTCTGAAGAGACAACTGTGCACTGGCACGGTCTGGAGATTCCGGGTGAGGTCGACGGCGGTCCGCAGGGGGTCATTAAACCCGGCGCTACGCGTACCGTGACGTTCACCCCTACGCAACAGGCCGCAACCTGCTGGTTCCATCCTCACCAGCACGGGAAAATCGGGCACCAGGTAGCGATGGGGCTGGCAGGTCTGGTATTAATCGAAGACCCGCAGATCCACAAGCTGCTGCTGCCTAAGCAGTGGGGCATCGACGATGTGCCGGTCATTATTCAGGACAAGCGGTTTAGCGCCGACGGCGAAATCGATTATCAGCTGGATGTGATGAGCGCAGCGGTAGGCTGGTTTGGCGATACGCTGCTGACCAATGGCGCGATTTATCCGCAGCATGCGGTACCCAAAGGCTGGCTACGCTTACGCCTGCTGAACGGCTGTAACGCGCGTTCTCTGAATCTGGCAGCCAGCGATAACCGTCCGCTGTACGTGATTGCCAGCGACGGTGGCTTGCTCGCTGAGCCCGTTAAAGTGACCGAGTTGCCGATGCTGATGGGTGAACGCTTCGAAGTGCTGGTGGATACCAGCGATGGCAAAGCGTTTGACCTCGTTATGCTGCCGGTCAATCAGATGGGCATGGCGGTGGCACCGTTTGATAAAACGCATCCGGTGATGCGTATTCAGCCGCTGGCGATCCCGGGTTCCGCTGAGCTCCCTGATTCGCTGGCTAGCCTGCCGGTACTGCCTTCCCTCGATGGCTTAACGCAGCGTAAGTTTCAGCTCTCCATGGACCCCATGCTCGACATGATGGGCATGCAGGCGCTGATGAAAAAATACGGCAAGCAGGCGATGGGCGGCATGGACCACGGCAGCATGGGCCACGGCGACATGAAGATGGGCAATATGGATCACGGCAGCATGGGCCATATGAATCACGGCGGCAAAGGCTTTGATTTCCATAATGCCAATATGATCAACGGTCAGGCCTTTGATATGAATCAGCCGATGTTTGCCGCCAGCCGCGGACAGTTCGAACGCTGGACGATTTCAGGCGAGGGCGACATGATGCTGCATCCGTTCCATATCCACGGCACGCAGTTCCGTATTTTATCCGAGAACGGCAAGCCGCCAGCCGCGCATCGTGCAGGATGGAAGGATACGGTCAGGGTGGAAGGCGCCGTCAGCGAAGTGTTGGTGAAGTTTGACCACGAAGCCGCGAAAGAGCACATGTATATGGCGCACTGCCATCTGCTCGAGCACGAAGATACCGGGATGATGCTGGGCTTTACGGTATAAAAAAATGCCGGGTGCGGCTTTCGCCTTACCCGGCCTACGATTTGATTCCCTCTCCCACGTGGAGAGGGGAGCAAACATTAAAAACGGCAACCGAGGTTGCCGTTTTGATTTTACCTTGCCACCGGGCATTTTAGTTACTTAGCGTCGTCCGGCAAAGCATAAGCCACGATATAGTCGCCCATCTTCGTGCCAAACGAACCATGACCACCTGCGGAGATGACTACGTACTGTTTGCCGTTCACTTCATACGTCATCGGCGTTGCCTGGCCACCGGCAGGCAGACGACCTTCCCACAGCTTGTCGCCGTTGGTCATGTTGTAAGCACGCAGGTAGTTATCCGCAGTTGCCGCTACAAACAGTACGTTGCCGGCAGTGGAAATCGGGCCACCCAGCATTGGCATCCCCAGATTGAACGGCAGCTTAAACGGCATCGGGAACGGCAGGCTGTCCTGCGGCGTACCGATACGTTTTTTCCAGGCAATCTGGTTGGTTTTCAGATCCAGCGCGGAGATATAACCCCAGCCCGGCTGTTTACACGGCAGGCCAAACGGTGACAGGAACGGGTTCAGCGTCACGCCATACGGCACGCCGTACTGTGGCTGAATGCCGGTTTCAGTACCTGAACCTTTGGCGTCTTTCGGCGGCTCAATTGGGTTACCCGGGCCGCGTGGGATCAGGCGTGATACGAACGGCAGGGCAATCGGGTTGGCAATCGCCACCTGACGGTTCGGATCGACAGAAATCCCGCCCCATTCGAACATCCCCAGGTTACCCGGGAACACCAGCGTGCCTTGCTCAGACGGTGGCGTGAAGATGCCCTCGTAGCGCAGTTGATGGAACATCACGCGGCACACCAGCTGGTCAAACATGGTGGCGCCCCACATGTCTGCCCCGGTCAGATCTTTCTTCGGACGGAAGCTCAGATCGGAGAACGGTTGAGTCGGGCTCAGACGGTCGCCTTTGGCGGCACCCTGCGGTACCGGTTTTTCAGGAGCAGGTACCACCAACTGTCCGTTACGGCGATCCAGCACGAAGATGTTACCGGTTTTCGCCGGTGCGTAGACCACCGGCACGGTTTTACCGTCAACGGTGATGTCCGCCAGCGTCGGCTGGGCAGGCTGGTCCATGTCCCACAGATCGTGATGAACGCTCTGATAGCTCCAGGCCAGTTTCCCGGTGGTTGCATTCAGCGCCACAATCGAGCTGGCATAGCGTTCCTGTTCTGGTGTGCGGTTGCCACCCCAGATATCCGGTGTGGTGACGCCCATTGGCAGATACACCAGATCCAGCTTCGCGTCATAGGCGGCAGGCGCCCAGGAGTTCGGCGAGTTCAGGCTGAACTTGTGTTCGTCATTTGGAATGGCATTCGGATCTTTTGCGCCCGGATCGAAGGCCCACAGCAGCTTACCGGTGTTGACGTCGAAGCCGCGAATGACGCCGGATGCTTCACGCGTGGAGAAGTTATCCGTCACGGAACCGGCAATCACGATGATTTTGTCGGTCACAATCGGCGGTGATGTCGGCTCGTACATGCCCGGCGTGGTCACTGGCTGATTAGTTTGCAGGTTCAGCACGCCTTTGTTGCCGAAGGTTTCGCACAGCTTGCCGGTATCGGCATTCAGTGCAAACAGACGACCATCGTTCACCGGCAGCAGGATGCGGCGCGGGCAGTCGGCGACGACGTCAGCAGGCGCGCTGTCTGCTTTGGCTTCGTGATAAGACACGCCGCGGCAGGTCACGTGCTGGAAGAAGGTGTTGGTGTTGAGCTGCGGATCGAAGTGCCATTTCTCTTTGCCGGTCGCGGCATCAAGCGCGAACAGACGCTGGTGCGCGGAGCAGAGATAGAGCATGTTGCCAACTTTAATTGGCGTGACTTCGTTGGTGATTTCACCCGGATCGTTCGGCTGCTTAAGGTCACCGGTGCGGAAGACCCAGGCCTCTTTCAGCTGATGAACGTTATCGGCGTTGATCTGCTTCAGCGGTGACCAGCGCTGACCTTCCTGGTTACGGCCATATGCTGGCCAGTCCTGATCGGCAACCTGGGAAATCGGAGCCGCTGGCGTCACTTCCGTGCTCAGCGTGCCGTTGATTTCCTGCGGGTCGTGGAAGCCTGCCCAGGTCAGAATCCCTGCGCTGACTAACAGCACCACCACCAGCGCGGCAACCGCCCCGGATGAAGGCACAATCAGACGACGCCAGACGAACGGCAGGATAAGCCAGATGCCGAAGAAGACGAGGATATCGCTGCGCGGCGTCAGCGCCCAGAAGTCGAAGCCGACTTCCCAGACGCCCCAAATCATGGTCGCCAGCAGCACCAGCGCATACAGCCACAGCGCCGCGCGCTTACCGCGCCACAGCATTGCGGTGACGGCCAGCATCACAATCCCGGCAATGGGGTAATACCAGGAGCCGCCCAGCGAGACGAGCCAGACTCCGCCAATTAACAGATACAGCCCGCAGAAGGCTGCAAACAGCGCCGTCAGCTTCACCAGAAGCCCGGTCTGTTGTGGTTTTGTTTCTGCCATAGAAAGCACACCTATAAGTCGTTAATTTTTTAATAGCAATTAAGTATAGGATTTAACAAGTGTGATCGGAATCACAAATCTTGCTTTCTTATCTCATACCCCCGAAAAAGTGTTTTACTGGTATACTGCGTGGCTTGCCGATCAACGGCGCGTGCTGAGGTACGTGTGGTTGAGAGATTTATCTCTGAAATCAGATGGTTAGTTAAATGAAACATACTGTTGAAGTGATGATCCCGGAAGCGGAGATCAAAGCGCGAATCGCCGAATTGGGCCGTCAAATTACCGAACATTATCAGGACAGCGGCAGCGACATGGTGCTGGTTGGCCTGCTGCGCGGCTCATTCATGTTTATGGCAGACCTGTGCCGTGAAGTGCACGTCTCCCACGAAGTCGATTTTATGACGGCGTCCAGCTACGGCAGCGGTATGTCGACCACCCGTGATGTGAAAATCCTGAAAGATCTGGATGAAGACATTCGCGGCAAAGACGTGCTGATCGTCGAAGACATCATCGACTCCGGCAATACGCTCTCTAAAGTGCGCGAAATCCTGAGCCTGCGTGAGCCTAAATCACTGGCGATTTGTACGCTGCTGGATAAACCGACCCGCCGTGAAGTTGAGGTGCCGGTTGAGTTTGTTGGCTTCTCGATTCCGGATGAATTTGTTGTGGGTTACGGCATTGACTACGCACAGCGCTATCGCCATCTGCCGTATGTCGGCAAAGTGGTGCTGCTGGACGAGTAAATTGGGCAGGGTGCGGCTTGATGCCCTCTCCCCAACCCTCTCCCACGGGAGAGGGTGCAAACATAAAAAAACGGCGCCTTATTAGCGCCGTTTTGCATTTACCTCCGCCACCCGGCTTTTTTACAGATGTTATTTGTGATTGACGTGGCGAGTGTGCAGGTTGGAGATGCCTTTGCGGTAACCCTGTTCCAGGCTTTCGCGGTTGGTGGCGGTCACGTCGAGATCGCGAAGCAGCCCATCATGGATGCCATACGCCCAGCCGTGAATCGTCACTTTCTGCCCGCGTTTCCACGCTGACTGCATAATCGTTGAATGACCGAGGTTATAAACCTGCTCCATCACGTTCAGCTCGCAGAGCGTGTCCATGCGCCGCTCCTGGGGCATTTCGCCGAGCAGTGAGCTGTGCTTAAACCAGATGTCACGGATGTGCAGTAGCCAGTTGTTGATAAGGCCCATCTCCGGGTTTTCAACCGCCGCCTGCACGCCACCGCAGCCGTAGTGACCACAGATGATGATGTGTTCGACTTCCAGGACGTCCACCGCATACTGCACGACGGAGAGGCAATTTAAATCAGTGTGAACCACCAGGTTGGCCACGTTGCGGTGAACAAAGAGCTCGCCCGGCTCCAGGCCGGTCAGGCGTTCTGCCGGAACGCGACTGTCAGAGCAGCCAATCCATAGAAAACGCGGTTTCTGTGCCTGAGACAGTTTCTCAAAAAAACCGGGATCCTCTTCCACCAGCATTTTTGACCATAGTGCATTATTGCTGATGAGTGTATCTATGTCGTTCATGGAGGCTAATGACCTGTAACCCTGTAAGTGCGTTGCGCTAATATAGGTCAACTGGGCTTTATTTAAAACCACACTTCGATTTCAAGATTTTAAAAAGAGAAAATGAATGACCATTGCACTTGAATTGAAACAGCTGAAGAAGACCTATCCGGGCGGCGTTCAGGCGCTGCGCGGTATCGACCTGACGGTCGAGGCAGGGGATTTTTATGCCCTGCTCGGGCCAAACGGCGCAGGGAAATCCACCACTATCGGCATTATCAGCTCGCTGGTGAATAAAACCTCCGGTCAGGTGAACGTCTTCGGCTATGACCTTGAAAAAGACGTTGTGAACGCTAAGCGTCAGCTCGGGCTGGTGCCACAGGAGTTCAACTTCAACCCGTTTGAAACCGTCCAGCAGATTGTGGTGAACCAGGCGGGCTACTACGGCGTAGAGCGCAAAGAGGCGATTGCCCGTAGCGAAAAATACCTGAAGCAGCTCGATCTGTGGGAAAAGCGTAACGAACGTGCGCGCATGTTATCCGGTGGGATGAAGCGTCGTCTGATGATCGCTCGTGCGCTGATGCATGAGCCAAAGCTGTTAATTCTGGATGAACCAACCGCAGGCGTGGATATCGAGCTGCGCCGTTCGATGTGGGGCTTCCTGAAGGATCTCAACGATAAAGGCACCACCATTATTCTGACCACCCACTATCTGGAAGAAGCTGAAATGCTGTGCCGTAATATCGGCATTATTCAGCACGGTGAACTGGTGGAAAACACCTCGATGAAAAATCTGCTGTCGAAGCTGAAGTCAGAGACGTTCATTCTCGATCTGGCGGCGAAAAGCCCGCTGCCGAAGCTTGAAGGTTATCAGTATCGTCTGGTTGATACCTCGACGCTGGAGGTGGAAGTGCTGCGCGAGCAGGGGATTAACAGCGTTTTTGCGCAGCTGAGCGAGCAGGGCGTGCAGGTATTAAGTATGCGTAACAAAGCCAACCGTCTGGAAGAGCTGTTCGTGACGCTGGTACACAGTAAGACAGGAGAGCAGGCATGATGCAGCTGTATTGGGTGGCGCTGAAGAGTATCTGGGCCAAAGAGATCAACCGCTTTATGCGGATCTGGGTTCAGACGCTGGTGCCGCCGGTCATCACCATGACCCTCTATTTCATTATTTTTGGTAACCTGATCGGCTCACGCATCGGTGATATGCATGGTTTTACCTACATGCAGTTCATTGTGCCAGGTCTGATCATGATGGCGGTGATCACCAACGCCTATGCCAACGTGGCCTCATCCTTCTTCAGCGCCAAGTTCCAGCGCAACATTGAAGAACTGTTGGTGGCCCCGGTGCCGACGCACGTGGTTATTGCCGGTTACGTCGGCGGCGGCGTGGCGCGCGGGCTGTGCGTGGGGATTCTGGTGACGGCGATTTCGCTGTTCTTCGTGCCGTTCCAGGTTCACTCCTGGCTGTTTGTCGGCCTCACGCTGCTGCTGACGGCGATCCTGTTCTCGCTGGCGGGTCTGCTGAATGCAGTCTTTGCCAAAACGTTTGATGATATCAGCCTGATCCCGACCTTCGTGCTGACGCCGCTGACCTACCTCGGTGGGGTGTTCTACTCGCTGACGCTGCTGCCGCCGTTCTGGCAGGCGCTGTCGCACCTGAACCCAATTGTCTACATGATAAGCGGCTTCCGCTTCGGCTTCCTCGGCATCAGCGATGTGCCGCTGTTTACCACCGTGGCCGTGCTGGTGGTGTTCATCATCGCGTTTTACGCGCTGTGCTGGTATCTGATTCAGCGTGGACGTGGCCTGCGCAGCTGATCTGCTTCTAACCGGGCAGAGTATTGCTGCCCGGTTAACCCAAACTTGATCGATCGCACCCCTCCTCAACCTTCACTCCGCTAAACTACTCGTCTGCTAAGGAGATGAGCAATGTTGGGTTGGGTGATTGCCTGTCATGACGATCGGGCGCAGACGCTGCTGGATCGGCTGGAGAAAAAGTATGGGCCGCTGCCGCAGTGTCGGGCGGTAAACTTCTGGTGTGGTCTCAGCACCAATATGCTTAGCCGCATGATGTGCGATGCGCTGCATCAAACCGATAGCGGCGACGGCGTGATTTTTCTCACCGACAGCGCGGGTGATGCACCTTACCGTGTCGCTGCTCTTCTGAGCCACAAGCACTCTCATTGTGAAGTTATCTCCGGCATCAGCTACCCGTTGATTGAATCTATGCTTCCCCACCGTGAAAGCCTTAATAGCGAGGCGTTTCGTCATGCCATTGTGGCGCAGGGAACACCTGAAACCAGCAGCCTCTGGCACCAGCAGCAAAAGAATCCGCCCTTCGTCTTGCTCCATGATTTGTATGCCAATTAACCGTGGGTATTAATGAGACATTTGTTACACTACGGGCTGACTTATCGCACCGGTTAAAGCGCATGCTAATACGCGTTATTTTCTCCTTTCTGATCCTCATGTCTGGCAGCGCCTTTGCCAGCCTGCTGAGCCAAAACGGGCAGCCCGCTCGTTATATGCAAACCACCGAAGATGCCACCATTTGGGCGCAGGTGGGTAATAATGTGGTGACCGTTGGCAACGTGCGTGCCGGGCAAATTCTTGCCGTTGTGCCCACAGCGGCCGATTATTACGAATTCAGCTTTGGTTTCGGGACCGGGTTTATCGATAAAGGCCATCTCGAACCGGTGCAGGGCAAGCAGCGGGTGGAAGACAGCCTCGGCGACCTGAATAAGCCGCTCAGCAATCAGAACCTCATCACCTGGCGCGACACGCCGGTCTACAACGCTCCAAATGCGGGCAGTGCGCCGTTTGGTATGCTGGCGGATAATCTGCGTTATCCGCTGATCGCTAAGCTTAAAGACAGGCTTAATCAGACCTGGTTTCAGATTCGTATCGGCAACCGCCTGGCGTGGGTCAGCAGCCTTGATGCGCAGCTTGATAACGGTATTCCGATACTGACCTATCACCACATTCTGCGCGATGAAGAGAACACCCGTTTTCGCCATACTTCGACCACCACCTCCGTGCGCGCGTTCAGCAACCAGATGACCTGGCTGCGCGACCAGGGCTACACCACCCTGTCGATGTACCAGCTGGAAGGCTATATCCGTAATAAAATGAATCTGCCTGCCCGCTCCGTAGTGATTACTTTTGATGATGGCCTGAAGTCAGTTAATCGCTATGCATATCCGGTTTTGAAAGAGTACGGCTTTAAGGCGACGGCCTTTATTATTTCGTCACGCATTAAGCGCCATCCGCAAAAGTGGGATCCGAAATCGCTGCAGTTCATGAGTATTTCCGAGCTGCGGCAGATTCAGGACGTGTTTGATATTCAGTCGCATACCCACTTCCTGCATCGGGTGGACGCGTATCGTCGGCCGATTCTGCTGAGCCGCAGCTATCACAACATTCTGTTTGATTTCGAGCATTCCCGCCGCGCGCTGAGCCAGTTCAATCCGCACGTACTTTACCTCTCGTATCCGTTTGGCGGCTATAACGCAACGGCGCTGCAGGCGGCGAACGACGCCGGTTTTCATCTGGCGGTGACGACGGTGAAGGGGAAGGTGACGCCGGGCGATAATCCGTTCTTGTTGAAGCGATTGTATATCTTAAGAACGGATTCGTTAGAGACGATGTCGCGGCTGATCAGCAATCAGCCGCAGGGGTAGGGTTACGCAACCTGAACCGGAATGGCTTTTGCGGTGCGTTTCATTTCGTTGTCGCCCTCGAAGTAGGCCACGTTCGGACGCCAGGTGCGGGCTTCCGCGTCGGACATGGTGACGAAGCTTGCGATGATCACAATGTCACCGACGTCAGCATTGTGTGCCGCCGCGCCGTTAACGGAGATGATTTTTGAGCCTCGCTCTGCGGCAATAGCGTAAGTGGAGAAACGCTTGCCGTTGTTCACATTCCAGATATCAATGGCTTCGTTTTCCAGAATTCCCGAGGCATCCAGGAAATCCTGGTCGATGGCGCAAGAGCCTTCATAATGCAGGTCCGCATGGGTGACTTTTACGCGGTGGAGCTTGCCCTGCAGCATAGTGCGAATCATAACTTTACCTTTACATTCCTGATGCATCGCCGGGTGGCGCCTGGCTGACCCGGCCTACGTAGGCCCGGCAAACGCTGGCGCCGCCGGGCATATTTCAGGGCAGTATTGCCCGTTTTTTAACCTTTGTCTATCAGCTTAATTCAACGGTTTTATTGTCGATAAGCCGCGCCTGACCCAGCCATGCGGCCATCAGGATCACCGCGCGCTGGCTGCTTTCTGACAGCTCAAGCAGGGTATCGGCATCGCGAATCTGGATGTCATCGGCGCGGAAACCTTTGTCGTTCAGTTCCTGTTCGGCAAGTGCAATCATCTCGTCCAGGCTGCGTTCACCCGCTGTGAGCTTCTCTGCAATCCCGTTCATTACCTTGCTCAGGCCCGGTGCGATTTTGCGCTGATCGCTGGTGAGGTAGCCGTTGCGGGAGCTTAGCGCCAGACCATCTTTGGCGCGTACCGTTGGCACGCCCACGATGTCAATGTCGTAGCCCATATCGGCGACCATCTTGCGGATGAGCGCCAGCTGCTGGAAGTCTTTCTCACCAAAGCAGGCGACGTCCGGCTGCACCAGGTTAAACAGCTTGCTGACGATGGTGGAGACGCCGCGGAAGTGGCCCGGACGGCTCGCACCTTCCAGCATGGTGGAAATGCCCGGTACGTCAACGAAGGTCTGGGTGTCCGTGCCTTGCGGGTAAATATCCGCGGGTGCCGGGGCAAACACGAAGTCGACTTTACGTTTGTTCAGCTTCTCGCAGTCTTCCTGCAGCGTGCGTGGATAGCGAGCCAGGTCGTCGGCGCGGTCAAACTGCATCGGGTTGACGAAGATGCTGGCGACCACGACATCGGCGCGATCTTTGGCTTCATCGACGAGCTTCATATGACCATCGTGCAGGTTGCCCATGGTTGGCACCAGCGCGATGCGCTTGCCTTCCTGACGCAGACGACGGATATGCTGGCGCAGCAGCGGCAGGGTTTCGATAATCAGCACAACAAACTCCTTAATGGAAACTGTGTTCTTCGCCCGGATAGACACCGGATTCGACCTCGGCAATATACTGCCGCACGGCGGCGCGCATGTCGCCCGAATCCGTCAGGAAATTTTTCGCAAATTTAGGGATATGGCCGCCGGTAATGCCGAACGCATCGTGCATCACGAGGATTTGCCCGTCGGTGACGTTGCCTGCACCAATACCGATAACCGGAATGCTCAGCGCTTCGGTAATGCGTTTTGCCAGCGCGACCGGCACGCATTCCAGTACCAGCAGCTGAATGCCTGCGGCTTCCAGCGCCAGCGCGTCGTCAAACAGGGTTTGTGCAGCATCGCCGCGCCCCTGAACCTTATAACCGCCAAACACGTTAACCGACTGCGGCGTCAGGCCGAGATGCCCGCACACCGGCACGGCGCGTTCAGCCAGCATTTTCACGGTCGGGGCAAGCCAGGCACCGCCTTCGAGCTTCACCATGTTGGCGCCCGCACGCATCACGACGGCGGCGTTTTCAAAGGCCTGCTCTGGCGTGGCATAGGCCATAAACGGCAGGTCAGCCAGCAGCAGACAGTTTGGTGCGCCGCGACGCACGGCGCGAGTGTGGTAGGCAATGTCTTCAACGGTGACTGGCAGCGTTGAGTCGTGCCCCTGAACGGTCATACCCAGCGAGTCACCGACCAGCATGACGTCGATCCCGGCGTCGGCGAACAGTTTCGCAAAGCTGAAGTCATAGGCGGTAATGGTGGCGAAGCGTTTCTTTTCCTGCTTGCACTTCTGCAGCAGGGAGATGGTGGTAGGTTTCATAGGGTTTCCTGATAACGAAAGCCGAATCTGGGGGCATTGTATCAGGCGTGCCGGGGCGGGCAATCGGTTTCCCGTTTACCAGTGAGCAGGTTTTGTGCTGTTAAGCGTTTGCAGGAGTGAGGTCAGCGATGTGCCGTCAGGGAAAATCAGGTCCGGTGCAATTTCGGCCAGCGGCCAAAGCATAAAGCCACGGTTATGCATGTCGTAGTGCGGCACCGTCAGGCGATCGGTGTGGATCACGGCATCGCCAAATAGCATGATATCGAGGTCCAGCGTGCGCGGGCCCCAGCGCTCCTCTTTACGAACACGGCCCTGCCGGATCTCAATGCGCTGAGTATTATCCAGAAGGATTTCTGGCTCCAGCCTTGTGTCGAGCGCCACGGCGGCGTTGAGGTAATCAGGTTGATCCTGCGGGCCCAGCGGCGGCGTGCGGTAAAACGATGACACGGAAGCGATCTTCGTTTCAGGGATCTCGCCGAGCGCGGCAATCGCGGCATTCACCTGATCGAGCGGTGAAGCCAGATTGCTGCCGACGGCGATATAAACGCGTGTCACGCGTTTCCACCCTGGCGCGGCGCGCGCTTGCGTGGACGGCGATGACGACGGCGCGCGGCCGGTTCTTCATCCAGGCCGTTGAGCATGTCTTTCTGCGCCGGAGGAGCCGCGACCTGGAATTCGCCCCACCACTGCGTCAGACGCTGCAGTTCGTGGTTGCCTTCTGCTTCGGCACGCAGCGCCAGCAGATCGTAGGCGGCGCGGAATTTCGGATGCTCCATCAGCTTCCAGGCACGTTTACCCTGACGACGTGACATACGCAGCTGAAGCTGCCAGATGTCGCGCACCAGCGTGGTAATGCGTTTTGGAATGGCGAGCGAACGGCAGCCTTCGTCGAGCACGTCGTTCATTGCCAGCGCGAAAGCGTCATAGTAGGCCAGGCCACTTTCCTGGGCGATGCGCTGAGCGGTTTCCAGCAGCGGATACCAGAACATGGCGGCAAACAGGAACGCCGGGTTGACGCGCATATCGTTGTGAATGCGGTTATCGGTATTTTTCAGCACCTGGCTGATGATGCGCTCCATCGGGCTGTCACCGTTTTCGGTGAAGTAGCGGGTGATGGTCGGGAACAGCGGCTGGAACAGGCTGTATTCGCGCAGCAGCTTGTAGGTTTCGAAACCATAGCCGGCCTGAAGCAGCTTCAGAGATTCTTCAAACAGGCGCGCAGGTGGCACATCGTTGATGAGCGTGGCCAGGCGTGGGATCGGCTCAGCCGTGTCCGGGCTGATACTCATATTCAGCTTGGCGGCGAAACGCACCGCACGCAGCATGCGCACCGGATCTTCGCGGTAGCGGGTTTCCGGATTGCCAATCAGGCGAATCACGCCGTCCTGTAAATCACGCATGCCGCCGACGTAATCACGTACGGTGAAATCTGCCACGCTGTAGTAAAGGCTGTTGATGGTGAAGTCACGGCGCTGGGCATCTTCTTCGATGGAGCCGAAGATGTTGTCGCGCAGCAGCATGCCGTTCTGGCCGCGCTGAGAGGTGGCGCGGTCGTCCGGCGAGCCGTCGTGATGGCCACGGAAGGTGGCGACTTCAATGATTTCCGGGCCAAACATGACGTGGGCCAGGCGGAAACGGCGACCGACCAGGCGGCAGTTGCGGAACAGCTTGCGCACCTGCTCAGGCGTGGCGCTGGTCGTCACGTCAAAATCTTTGGGTTTTTTGTCCAGCAGCAGGTCACGTACGCCGCCGCCGACGAGATAGGCCTCATAGCCCGCTTTGTTCAGGCGGTAGAGCACCTTGAGGGCATTTTCACTGATATCTTTGCGGGAAATAGCGTGCTGCTCACGCGGAATGACCGTCATTTCTGGTTTTACGTCGACGGTTTCAGCCCCGGTTTCATCACGGGTTAGCACCTTACGGCAAAAATTAGCGACTCGGGTAAAAATGTTACACCTCGGTTATCGTGTCAGTCGGAAGTCGTGAGGACAAAAAATTGCGGCTAATCATAGCTCACCGGGGAGCATTTGAGAATCTTTTACCGCCGTAAGGCTCCAGTTCGCTACTGCATTTTCCAGCAGGCTCTCAAGTGAGCAATCCTGCCACTCATTAACAATAGTCTGATTAAGAAACTGTAATGCCCGAATAATTTCCGGGCGCGGATCGCCGGTGGATAGTGCAGGGGCATGATTCTGTTTTGATAATTTCGCGCCGTCGTGATTCAGCGCCAGCGGCAGGTGAATATAATCAGGTTCACTCCAGCCGAAATGCCGGTACAGCGATATTTGCCGCACGGTAGGCTCAATCAAATCTGCGCCGCGTACTATCTCCGTCACGCCCTGAAAATGGTCGTCGACCACAACGGCAAGGTTGTAGGCGAATAACCCGTCCCGGCGATGAATAATAAAATCTTCGCGGGCAAGCGGTTCGTTGGCGACAATATTGCCGCGCAATCCATCGTGGAAATTTAAAACCGGGTAAGTCTGGCGCAAACGCAGCGCCGCATTTTGCGGGCCGAGGTGTAATTCGCGGCAGTGGCCGTCATAAATTCCACCGACGCTCTGAATACGCGCACGGGTGCAGGTGCAGTAATAGCTCCGTTCCTGCTCGTGCAGCCACGCCAGCCTTTCGCGGTAGGCTTCGTGGCGCTGAGATTGCCACAACACTTCGTCGTCCCAATGCAGACCATAATGTTCCAGCTGACGCAGAATTGTGTGTGCGGCACCGGGAACTTCACGGGGGGGATCGATATCTTCAATGCGGACCAGCCACTTTCCCTGACGGGCTCGGGCCTGTAAATAGCTGCCGAGAGCGGCAATCAGTGAACCAAAATGGAGTTCACCCGAAGGGGAAGGCGCAAAGCGCCCGATATAATCAGAGTTTGCCATGTCTAAGGTTCAGAAAAGAACAAGGCGGGAGAGTGCTCCCGCCATGGTAGATGATGCAATTAGGTGGCTTAGCCAGCCATTTGCTTTTCGCGGATTTCCGCCAGCGTTTTGCAGTCGATGCAAAGATCGGCAGTTGGACGCGCTTCCAGACGACGAATTCCGATTTCCACACCGCAGGATTCGCAGTAGCCGAAATCTTCGTCTTCGACCTTCTTCAGCGTTTTCTCGATCTTTTTGATCAGCTTACGCTCGCGGTCACGGTTACGCAGTTCGAGGCTGAACTCTTCTTCCTGAGCGGCACGGTCTACCGGGTCCGGGAAGTTGGCAGCTTCATCCTGCATGTGTGTCACGGTACGATCAACTTCATCCCTGAGTTGGTTACGCCACGCTTCAAGAATACGCTTGAAGTGAGACAGCTGGGCTTCGTTCATATACTCTTCACCCGGCTTCTCTTGGTATGGCTCCACCCCAGCGATGGCGAGAATACTCAGGGACGATGTTTTACGGATTTGCCCTTCTTGCATGTTGCTTCTCCTTAACACGCACTATCGATCCCCATGTGGGGGAAAAATCAGGCCGCTATAAATAGCAGATGCTTTTCAGGATAGCAATTGTCTAAACGTAACACTTGACAACCCTGTGAGGAAAAGCGTATTTGCGCACGCGACCAGCACATTTATTGTTCAGCCGTTATCACCGGTGAAAGCACCACGGGCAACGGCTCTATCAGAGTCATATTGTCGGCAGAAAGTTCCGCTTTATAAGCCAGAATTTCCACCCCCTTGTTTTGTGCCTCAATCAACAATTGCGCGTATTTCGGATCGATATGGCGCGCGGGTGAAAAACGGGTAATGGCAGAGTGAAGGACCGCAAATAACACCACGGCACGATCGCCTGAGGCCGCCACCCCCATCAACTCTCGCAAATGCTTTTGGCCACGCTCCGTTACCGCATCGGGAAAATAACCGTACTCTTTTTCCGCCAACGTGACCGATTTCACTTCAATATAGCAGTTGCGGCGGTTATCTGCCTGTAACATAAAATCAATCCGGCTGCGTTCTTCACCGTATTTCACTTCATTTTTCAACACGCTATAGCCAGAAAGTTCCGAGATGACGTTCGCCTGGATCGCTTCTTTTACCAGCTGATTGGCCCGTAATGTGTTGACACAAATAAACGCGCCGCTTTGCGTCTGCGTGACTTCCCAGGTATTCGGGTATTTACGGGTCTTACTGTCCGACGTGGAATACCAGACGGTATCGCCCGGCGTAGCACAGCCGGTCATTGCGCCGGTATTGGGACAATGCAAAGTGAGTACTTCCCCTTCAGGGGTGACGACATCAGCCAGAAAGCGTTTATAGCGTTGAATTAAACGGGCGGACTTCAGCGGCGGAGAAAATTGCATAGCGATCCTTGTCAGTCGTTGAGCGTCCAGCGCTCAAGGCGGGTGTAGCGGGTGCGCCCGCGGGAAAAATCAGAACTGTACAGTCCGAATGCCGTCACCGGCACCTGCCAGCTAAAGCCTGGCGCGGGAATGGGTACCGCGTGGGCGGTATTGCGCAGCAGCGTGATGTGCGGGTGAAACGGCTGTGGGCTCTGGTAACAGCCGCTGCGTGCTGCCTGAGCGCGAAGCATATTCGCCAGCTGCAGCAACCCACGAGGAGGCTGGCGCGTACCGAGCCACACCACCTGTGAACGCAGCCATTGTCCGGCATCGTTCAGAGCCAGCGTAAATTCCGGCTGGCGAATGCGTCCGGCCATTGTCGCCAGCGCCCGCTGTTTTTCTGCACTGACTTCACCGAGAAACGCCAGCGTCAGATGCAGGTTTGCTGCCGCGATCGGGCGCCCGACGTCGGCGGGAAAATTTGCGGCTCGCCAATGGATAATCTGCTGCTGAACGTCGTCGGGCAGTTCAAGGGCGAAAAACAGTCTTTTGGGTTCAGGCATGCGCGGGGCTCGGTAATGATTTGGTGCAATGCTACAATGCCGGGCCCGTTAAAGTCATCCCTGGAGCCCGTTGTGTCGTCATTGCCCGTCGCCGCTGTTCTTCCCGATCTTCTTCAGGCGCTCAACGCTGCGCCGCAGGTATTGCTGAACGCGCCCACCGGGGCTGGTAAATCGACCTGGCTGCCCTTGCAAATTCTTCACGCCGGCGACATCAAGGGCAAAATTATCCTTCTTGAACCGCGCAGGCTGGCGGCGCGCAACGTCGCCCAGAGTCTGGCCGAACTGTTGAACGAAAAGCCCGGCGAAACGGTAGGCTACCGGATGCGCGCGGAAACCTGCGTTGGCAAAAACACCCGGCTTGAAGTGGTGACCGAAGGGATTCTGACGCGCATGATCCAGCGCGATCCTGAGCTCAGCGGCGTGGGGCTGGTGATCCTCGATGAATTTCATGAGCGCAGCCTGCAGGCCGACCTGGCGCTGGCGCTGTTGCTCGACGTTCAGGCCGGGTTACGCGACGATCTTAAGCTGCTGATCATGTCGGCAACGCTCGATAATGCCCGCCTGCAAACGCTGCTGCCGGACGCACCGGTCATTGCCTCAGAAGGCCGTGCATTTCCGGTGGAACGACGCTATCTGTCGCTGCCTGCCCATCAGCGCTTTGACGAAGCGGTGGCGATAGCTACGGCTGAACTGCTGCGCCAGGAGTCTGGTTCTTTACTGCTGTTTTTGCCAGGCGTCGGGGAGATCCAGCGCGTGCAGGAGCAGCTTGCCGGACGAGTTGGCACGGACGTCGCGCTTTGCCCGCTGTACGGTGCGCTGTCGCTGGCTGATCAGCGCAAAGCGATTCTGCCAGCGGAGAAAGGCACGCGAAAAGTGGTGCTGGCAACGAATATCGCCGAAACCAGCCTGACCATTGAGGGGATCCGGCTGGTGGTGGATTGCGCCCAGGAGCGAGTGGCGCGTTTCGATCCTCGTACCGGGCTGACCCGGCTGGTCACCCAGCGCGTGAGTCAGGCCTCCATGACGCAGCGCGCCGGGCGCGCGGGGCGTCTTGAACCGGGGATATGTCTGCATCTGCTTGGCAAAGAGCAGGCCGAGCGCGCTGCGCCTCAGGGCGAACCGGAGATTCTGCAAAGCGATCTCTGTGGGCTGCTGATGGAGCTGTTGCAGTGGGGCTGCCAGGATCCGTCACAGCTGAACTGGCTGGACAAGCCTCCTGAAACCCATCTGATGGCGGCTCGTCAGCTGTTGTCACAGCTTGGCGCATATGATGGTAAACAGCTGACGCCACAAGGGCAGAAGATGGCGGCCATCGGCAACGATCCGCGTCTGGCGGCGATGCTGATTGCCGCGACAACGCCGGATAACGTGGCGACGGCGGCTAAGCTTGCCGCAATTCTCGAAGAGCCGCCGCGCGGTGGCAATGCCGATCTGAGTGCGGCCTTTTCCCGCAATCAGCCCAACTGGCAGCAGCGTGCGAGGGCGTTGGCGCAGCGTCTGAATTCTCCCTGCGGATCAACCGATGCCGGACTCATTCCAGCCTTGCTGGCGCAGGGCTTTGCCGATCGTATCGCCCGCCGCCGTGGGCAGGAAGGGCGCTATCAGCTGGCTAACGGCATGGGGGCGATGCTTGATGCTGACGATGCGCTGAGCCGTTATGAGTGGCTGATTGCACCTTTGTTATTGCAGGGCAGCCAGTCACCGGATGCGCGGATATTGCAGGCGCAGCCGCTGGACGTTGATGCGCTGGCGGCAGCGTGCCCGGCGTTGCTCACGCAATCCGACACCATCGAATGGGATGAGAATCAGGGCACGCTGAAGGCCTGGCGGCGCAGCCGCATCGGACAGCTGACGGTGAAAGTACAACCGCTGGCTAAACCGTCCGAAGAGGAGCTGCATCAGGCGATGCTCAACGGTATTCGTGATAAAGGATTGAGCGTGCTGAACTGGACGCCCGAAGCGGAGCAGCTACGCTTGCGTATTCAATGCGCTGCACGCTGGCTGCCGGAGGACGAGTGGCCTGCGGTGGACGATGAGGCGCTGCTGGCAGGGCTGGAGTCATGGCTGCTGCCACACATGAGCGGCGTGCATTCACTCAAGGCCCTGAAGGCGCTGAATATTCGCGAGGCGATACAGGGACTTCTGCCGTGGTCATTGCGACAACGTCTGGATAGTGAGTTACCCACGCATTACACTGTGCCGACCGGAAGCAGGATTGGGCTGCGTTACGATGCCGATAATCCGCCAGTGCTTTCTGTGCGAATGCAGGAAATGTTTGGCGAGGCCGTGACGCCGACCATTGCTCAGGGCCGCGTGGCGCTGGTGCTGGAGCTGCTTTCCCCGGCGCAGCGGCCGTTGCAAATTACGCGTGACCTTAGCGCTTTCTGGGCCGGCGCGTACCGTGAAGTGCAAAAAGAGATGAAAGGGCGCTACCCGAAACACGTCTGGCCGGACGATCCGGCGAGCACGGCCCCGACGCGGCGCACGAAGAAGTATTCGTAAAGAAGGTAAACGCATTTGTAGGCCCGGCAAGCGAAGCGCCGCCGGGCGATGTATTGATGAGTGCGTGCTGGTGCCCTCACCCCGACCCTTTCCCACGGGAGAGGGAGCAAACATTAAAAATCGCCCCTGAGGGGACGATTTTGCTGTTTATTTTGAGAGATTTCTTCTTTCACCTGAGCGTGAAAGAAAAGAGAATCAGGCGCTTACGCCTGAATTTAGCGGAGAAAATGTATGGCGGGGAATGACCGCGAGCCGATTGGGCGCAAAGGCAAGCCTGCGCGCCCGGCAAAGCAAAAGATTAGCCGTCGTCGTCTTCGGGACGATGAGTACGACGATGACGATTACGATGATGAGGAAGACGAACCCATGCCGCGCAACGGGAAAGGCAAAGGTAAAAAACCACGGCGTAAATACGGCTGGTTCTGGCTGCTGGTAAAGCTCGGCATCGTTTTCGCGGTGCTGATGGCGATTTACGGCGTCTACCTTGATCAGAAAATTCGCAGCCGTATCGACGGAAAAGTCTGGCAGCTGCCGGCGGCGGTTTATGGCCGCATGGTCAGCCTTGAGCCGGATATGTCGATCAGCAAAGGTGAGATGGTTCGCCTGCTGACCGCGACGCAGTATCGCCAGGTCACCGCGATGACTCGTCCGGGTGAGTTCACCGTGCAGGCGAACAGTATCGAGATGATCCGCCGTCCGTTTGATTTCCCGGACAGCAAAGAAGGGCAGGTGCGTGCGCGTCTGACCTTCGACGGCGATCGTCTGGATTCGATCACCAACATGGAGAACAACCGCCAGTTCGGTTTCTTCCGTCTCGATCCGCGTCTTATCACCATGATGTCCTCGCCGAACGGCGAGCAGCGCCTGTTTGTGCCACGTAGCGGCTTCCCGGATCTGCTGATCGATACGCTGATTGCGACCGAAGACCGTCACTTCTACGAGCACGACGGCATTAGCTTCTACTCCATGGGGCGTGCAGTGCTGGCGAACCTGACGGCAGGTCGTACGGTGCAGGGCGCAAGTACCCTGACCCAGCAGCTGGTTAAAAACCTGTTCCTCTCCAGCGAACGCTCCTACTGGCGTAAGGCTAACGAAGCGTATATGGCGCTGATCATGGACGCGCGCTACAGCAAAGATCGCATTCTCGAACTGTACATGAACGAGGTCTATCTCGGTCAGAGCGGCGACAATGAAATTCGCGGCTTCCCGCTGGCCAGCCTCTACTACTTTGGTCGCCCGGTGGAAGAGCTGAGCCTCGACCAGCAGGCGCTGCTGGTAGGTATGGTGAAAGGGGCGTCGATCTACAACCCGTGGCGTAACCCGAAACTGGCGCTGGAGCGTCGTAACCTGGTTCTGCGCCTGCTGCAGCAGCAGAAGGTGATCGATCAGGAGCTGTACGACATGCTGAGCGCACGTCCGCTGGGCGTGCAGCCACGCGGTGGCGTGATCTCCCCGCAGCCAGCCTTTATGCAGATGGTGCGCCAGGAGCTGCAGGCGAAGCTCGGCGATAAGGTGAAAGATCTTTCCGGCGTGAAAATCTTCACCACCTTTGACTCTGTCGCACAGGATGCCGCTGAAAAAGCGGCTACCGAAGGCATTCCGGTACTGAAGAAACAGCGTAAGCTGGCCGATCTCGAAACGGCAATGGTGATTGTCGACCGAATGACCGGTGAAGTGCGGGCGATGGTTGGCGGGGCAGAGCCGCAGTTTGCGGGCTACAACCGTGCGATGCAGGCTCGTCGCTCGATTGGCTCCCTGGCAAAACCGGCAACCTATCTGACCGCGCTCAGCCAGCCGAACACCTATCGACTGAATACCTGGATTGCCGATGCGCCGGTGACGATCCACCTGTCGAATGGTCAGACGTGGTCGCCGCAGAACGACGACAAGCGCTTCAGCGGGCAGGTGATGTTAGTGGACGCGCTTACTCGCTCCATGAACGTGCCGACGGTAAACCTCGGGATGGCGATTGGCCTGCCAGCCGTGACCGATACCTGGCAGAAGCTGGGCGCGCCGAAAGATCAGCTCAACGCCGTGCCGGCGATGCTGCTGGGGGCGCTGAACCTGACGCCAATCGAAGTGGCGCAGGCGTTCCAGACCATCGCCAGCGGCGGTAACCGGGCTCCGCTTTCCGCCCTGCGCTCGGTCATAGCCGAAGATGGTACCGTGCTCTATCAGAGCTATCC
Organism: Scandinavium sp. UTDF21-P1B; assembly: GCF_040750395.1. Classification (NCBI taxonomy): domain Bacteria; kingdom Pseudomonadati; phylum Pseudomonadota; class Gammaproteobacteria; order Enterobacterales; family Enterobacteriaceae; genus Scandinavium; species Scandinavium sp. UTDF21-P1B. The sequence goes on along the minus strand of NZ_JBFLVD010000029.1, from coordinate 54,456 downwards.
GCAGGCGGAACGCGCTGTTCCTGCACAGGCGGCGTATATGACGCTGTGGACCATGCAGCAGGTTGTACAGCGTGGTACCGGCCGTCAGCTGGGGGCAAAATACCCGAACCTGCATCTGGCAGGGAAAACCGGGACCACCAACAACAACGTCGATACCTGGTTTGCCGGGATTGACGGCCGCGAAGTAGTGATCACCTGGGTGGGTCGTGACAACAACCAGCCGACGAAGCTGTACGGTGCCAGCGGCGCGATGTCCATCTATCAGCGCTATCTCTCCAACGAGTCGCCGATCCCGCTGGATCTGACAGCACCGGAAGATATCGTCAATATGGGCGTCGACGACAACGGCAACTTTATCTGCGGCGGCGGCGGAATGCGTCAGCTCCCGGTCTGGACGACCAATCCGGATCAGCTCTGCCAGCAGAGCCAGGCGATGCAGCAACAGCAGCAGGACGCGAATCCGTTCAGCGGCGACAATCCGCAACAGCCTCAGCAGCAGCCACAACAGCAACAACAGCCGAAGCAGGAGAAGAGCGACGGCGTGGCTGGCTGGATTAAGGATATGTTTGGCGGGAATTAACTATTAGCCCCTCACCCTAACCCTCTCCCTTCAAGGGAGAAGGTTAGGGGGCGATTTGGCTCTTCGGTTTTCTCCCTCGCCCCTTTGGGGAGAGGGCCGGGGTGAGGGGATTTTCAAACTCGGCATTAACCTCTTCATAACTCCATGGCAACCACAAGGTTATTTTTTAAACCCTCACTTCGGCCAGGGATGTATTCCGCTTGCCATGCCTTCCGCGTTTCGCCTATTATTTTGCGGGCATAATAATAATTCTCGTTTACGTTATCATTCACTCAATATCATCAGAGAAAAACAATGGCGCGTCTCAACACTGCTCAGCCAATTAATACCTCGCTGCGTAAGCTTGCCGTGGTAGTAGCCACAGCGGTCGGCGGCATGTCCGCTTTTGCACATGCGGCAACACAACCGAAAGAAGAAACCATTACCGTGACGGCAGCACCTGCGCCGACAGAAAGCGCTTGGGGTCCTGCAGCGACCATCGCTGCGCGTCAGTCTGCGACCGGTACGAAAACCGACACGCCTATTCAAAAAGTTCCTCAGTCTATTTCTGTGGTCACAGCCGAAGAAATGGCATTGCATCAGCCGAAATCGGTGAAGGAAGCTTTAAGCTATACCCCGGGCGTGGCGACAGGCACCCGTGGTGCTTCGAATACTTATGACTATCTGGTGATCCGCGGTTTTGCTGCGGATGGCCAAAGCCAGAATAACTATCTGGATGGCATGAAGCTGCAGGGTAACTTCTACAACGATGCGATCGTTGACCCTTACATGCTTGAGCGTGCGGAGATTCTGCGCGGTCCGGTTTCTGTCCTGTACGGAAAAAGCAGTCCTGGCGGTTTACTGAATATGGTCAGCAAACGCCCGACGACGGAACCGTTAAAGGAAATTCAGTTTAAAGTGGGGACCGATAACCTGCTTCAGACTGGCTTTGATTTCAGCGATTCCATTGATGATAACGGCGTTTATTCCTACCGATTAACGGGGCTGGCGCGTTCTAACAATGCACAGCAAGAGCGTGCAGAGGAACAGCGTTATACTATCGCGCCGTCTTTCTCCTGGCGCCCGGATGATAAAACGAACTTCACCTTCCTCTCTTACTTCCAGAATGAGCCAGATACGGGCTATTACGGCTGGCTGCCAAAAGAGGGTACGGTTGAGCCATTGCCAAACGGTAAGCGTCTGCCTACCGACTTCAACGAAGGTGCGAAGAATAATACCTATTCTCGTAACGAGAAGATGGTGGGCTACAGCTTCGACCACGCGTTTAACGATACCTTTACCGTGCGTCAGAACCTGCGTTTTGCAGAGAACAAAACCTCGCAAAACAGCGTGTACGGTTATGGTGTCTGTTCCGATCCTGCAAACAGCTTCAATTCGCTTTGCTCGGCGTTAGCGCCTGAAGACAAAGGCCGTTACCTGGCGCGTAAATACGTTGTTGATAATGAAAAGCTGCAAAACTTTAACGTTGATACGCAGCTGCAGAGTAAATTTGCGACGGGTTCTGTAGATCATACCTTGCTGACGGGAGTCGATTTTATGCGTATGCGTAACGACATCAACTCCTGGTTTGGCTACGATGGCTCGGTACCGCTGCTGGACCTTTACAATCCTGTCTATAGCGACTTTGATTTTAACTCGAAAGATCCGTCTAACTCAGGTCCTTATCAGGTACTGAACCGTCAGAAGCAAACGGGCCTGTACGTTCAGGACCAGGCACAGTGGGATAAGGTGTTAGTTACGCTGGGTGGCCGTTATGACTGGGCCGATCAGAGTTCCTTTAACCGAGTGGCGGGTACAACTTCAGAGCGTGACGATAAGCAGTTTACCTGGCGCGGTGGCGTTAACTACCTGTTTGATAATGGTGTGACGCCATATTTCAGCTACAGCGAGTCGTTCGAACCTGCCTCACAAACAGACGCCCAGGGCAATCTGTTTGCACCTTCTAAAGGTAAACAGTACGAGGCGGGTGTAAAATATGTGCCAGCAGATCGCCCAATCGTGATCACCGGTGCGGTATATCAGCTGACGAAGACCAACAATCTGATGGCTGACCCGGCGGGTTCATTCTTCTCTGTACAGGGCGGGGAGATCCGTGCGCGTGGCGTTGAGGTTGAAGCGAAAGCCGCACTGTCTGCCAGCGTCAATGTGGTGGGTTCCTACACCTACACCGATGCTGAGTATACGACGGATACGACTTTGAAAGGTAACACCCCTGCGCAGGTGCCAAAACACATGGCATCCCTGTGGGGCGATTACACCTTCTATGACGGTGCACTTTCTGGTCTGACGTTAGGCACTGGTGGGCGTTTGACGGGCTCCAGCTACGGCGATCCAGCAAACTCCTTCAAGGTGGGTAGTTATACCGTTGTTGATGCATTAGTGCGCTACGATCTTGCGCGTGTTGGCATGGCGGGTTCCAGCGTGGCTCTTCATGTGAACAACTTGTTCGATCGTGAATATGTGGCGAGCTGCTTCAACACTTACGGTTGCTTCTGGGGCGCGGAGCGTCAGATTGTGGCTACCGCCACCTTCCGTTTCTAATCTCGTCTTTGGGCACGGTTCGCCGTGCCCTTTTAACAAGTTGGCCGTTATGCAGGACACCACAACTCAGACCGACACCACGTTCGCCCTGAACGCGGTTACTTTTCGTGTACCAGGCCGTACGCTGCTGCACCCGCTTTTGCTGACCTTTCCTCCCGGTAAAGTGACCGGCCTTATCGGCCATAACGGTTCGGGAAAATCCACACTGCTGAAAATGTTAGGCCGTCACCAGTCACCGTCCGATGGCGATATTCTGCTTGACGGACAGCCGCTTGAGAGCTGGAACAGTAAAGCTTTTGCCCGCAAAGTCGCTTATCTGCCGCAGCAGCTGCCGCAGGCGGAAGGGATGACGGTACGCGAGCTGGTAGCGATTGGCCGCTACCCGTGGCACGGTGCGCTGGGGCGTTTCGGCGTGGCGGATCGCGAAAAAGTGGAAGAGGCGATAGCGTTAGTCGGCCTGAAGCCGCTGGCCCATCGGCTGGTGGACAGCCTCTCCGGCGGCGAACGTCAGCGCGCATGGATTGCGATGCTGGTGGCGCAGGACAGCCGCTGTTTACTGCTCGACGAGCCAACTTCCGCGCTGGATATTGCTCATCAGGTCGATGTGCTGGCGCTGGTCCATCGCCTGAGCCAGCAGCGTGGCTTAACGGTGGTTGCTGTACTGCATGATATCAACATGGCCGCGCGTTACTGCGACTACCTGGTGGCGCTGCGCGGTGGAGAAATGATTGCTCAGGGCACGCCGGAGACGCTGATGCGCGGCGAAACGCTCGAACAGATTTACGGCATTCCGATGGGCATACTGCCGCATCCCGCAGGCGCGGCCCCGGTAAGTTTTGTCTACTGATGAATGATTCTCATCTGATTAGCCGTCGTCGCTTACTGACGGCGATGGCCCTGTCTCCTCTGCTCTGGCAGATGAAAAGCGCGCACGCCGCTGCGGTGGATCCGCACCGTATCGTGGCCCTCGAATGGCTGCCGGTGGAGTTGCTGCTGGCGCTGGGCATCACGCCTTATGGCGTCGCTGATATCCCTAATTACAACCTGTGGGTGAACGAACCGACGCTGCCTGCGTCGGTTATTGACGTTGGCCTGCGCACTGAACCCAATCTTGAACTGCTGACCGAAATGAAGCCGTCCTACATGTTCTGGTCGGCTGGCTATGGCCCGGCGCCGGAAAAGCTGGCGCGTATCGCGCCGGGGCGCGGTTTTAACTTCAGCGATGGCAGACACCCGCTTGCCAATGCCCGTCAGTCGCTTCTCGAAATGGGACAGCTGTTGGGGATGGACAAACAGGCTCGCGCACATCTTACGCATTTCGACGAATTCGTGGCGCAGCGCAAACCGCGCTTTGCCGCCCGAGGCAGCCGTCCGCTGTTGATGATCACGCAGCTCGATGCCCGCCACGTGCTGGCTTTCGGGCCAAACTGTCTGTTCCAGCAAATCCTTGATGATTACGGGATTGTTAACGTCTGGCAGGGGGAAACCAACTTCTGGGGCAGTCAGGTGGTGGGTATTGACCGGCTCGGCGTGTTTAAAGATGCTGATGTGATCTGCTTCGATCACGGCAACGAAACTGATATGCAAAAGCTAATGGCAACCCCGCTGTGGCAGGCGATGCCGTTTGTTCGTCAAAATCGTTTCCAGCGCGTACCCGCCGTGTGGTTCTACGGCGCAACGCTCTCGGTGATGAATTTTGTCCGCATTCTTGATAACGCGCTGGGAGGCAAGGCATGAGGCCGCGTATCGCGCGCTTCCCGGCGCTGCTGCTTCTGGGATTGTTTATCGCCTCAGCCTGGCTGAGCTGGCACAATTTTAACGTCGCTCTGCCGCGTGCTCAGTGGCGCGAAGCGCTCTGGCAGCCTGATATCGACAGCATCAGCCAGATGCTGTTCCACTACAGCTTATTGCCGCGACTGGTGATTTCCCTGCTGGTAGGGGCAGGTCTCGGGCTGGTTGGCGTGCTGTTCCAGCAGGTGCTGCGTAACCCGTTAGCGGAACCGACCACGCTCGGCGTGGCAACCGGCGCACAACTTGGGATCACCATTACTACGCTGTGGGTGCTGCCCGGTGCGTTTTCCACGCAGTTTGCTGCTCTGGCGGGCGCTTGCATCGTTGGGGCGCTGGTGTTCGGCGTCTCCTGGGGCAAACGTCTTTCGCCGGTGACGCTGATCCTCGCCGGGCTGGTCGTCAGCATGTACTGCGGGGCGGTGAATCAGCTGCTGGTGATTTTCCATCACGACCAGCTGCAAAGCATGTTCCTCTGGAGCACCGGGACGCTGACGCAAACCGACTGGAGCGTGGTGCAGCAGCTGTGGCCGCAGCTGCTCGGCGGCGTGATGCTGACCCTGCTTTTGCTGCGGCCGCTGACCCTGATGGGGCTGGACGACGGCGTGGCGCGCAATCTCGGGCTGGCGCTGTCTCTGGCGCGCCTGGGCGCATTGACGCTGGCTATCGCGATCAGCGCTCTGCTGGTCAATGCCGTGGGTATTATCGGTTTTATCGGCCTGTTCGCACCGCTGCTGGCGAAAATGCTTGGCGCGCGTCGCCTGCTGGCTCGCCTGATGCTCGCACCGTTGATTGGTGCGCTGATCCTCTGGCTATCCGATCAGATTATCCTCTGGCTCTCGACGGTGTGGATGGAAGTCTCTACCGGTTCCGTGACGGCGCTGATTGGCGCACCGCTGCTGCTGTGGCTGCTGCCGCGCCTGCGTAGCATCAGCGCGCCGGCGATGAACGCGGGCGATCGTATTTACAGCGAACGGCAGCGAGTGCTGACCTGGTCGCTTGTTGGGGCTGGGGTTCTGCTACTTGGGATGCTTGTCGCGCTGACGCTGGGGCGTGACGCCCACGGCTGGCACTGGGCGAGTGGCGATCTTCTCAATGCATTGATGGAATGGCGTGCACCGCGCATTCTGGCGGCTCTGATCGCCGGGATGATGCTGGCGGTAGCCGGATGCATTATTCAGCGCCTGACCGGCAATCCAATGGCGAGCCCGGAAGTATTGGGGATCTCATCCGGTGCCGCGTTCGGCGTGGTGCTGATGCTCTTCTTTGTGCCGGGCAACGCCTTTGGCTGGCTGCTGCCAGCAGGCAGTCTTGGAGCCGCAGCAACGCTGATGATCATTTTGATTGCTGCCGGGCGGGGCGGTTTTTCTCCGCACCGAATGCTGCTGGCCGGTATGGCGCTCAGCACCGCGTTTACCATGCTGCTGATGATGCTCCAGGCGAGCGGCGATCCGCGCATGGCGCAAATTCTCACCTGGATTTCCGGTTCGACGTATAACGCCTCTTACGAGCAGGTCTGGCGCACGGGGCTGGTGATGATCGTGCTGCTGGCTGTGGCACCGTTGTGTCGACGCTGGCTGACGATTCTGCCGCTCGGTGGTGACACCGCTCGAGCCGTTGGCATGGCACTGACGCTGACCCGCGTTCTTCTGCTGCTGCTGGCGGCAAGCCTGACGGCAACCGCCACAATGACCATCGGCCCGCTGAGCTTTATTGGTCTGATGGCGCCGCATATTGCGCGGATGATGGGCTTCCGTCGCACGATGCCGCACATGATCCTGTCGGCGTTAGTCGGGGGGATTTTGCTGGTGTTTGCGGACTGGTGTGGCCGTATGCTGCTGTTCCCGTACCAGATCCCGGCGGGGCTGCTGTCGACGTTTATCGGCGCGCCGTACTTTATTTATTTGCTGAGGAAGCAGAGCCGGTAATAAAAGCACTTCCTCTGCGGCCTGATGCCCTCACCCCAGCCCTCTCCCACAGGGAGAGGGTGCAAAGACTAAAAACGGCAACTGAAGTTGCCGTTTTGCTTTAGATTTTGGCAAACACCTTACGAGCCGCATCAATCGTTTTATTGATGTCTTCTTCGCTGTGCGCCACGGACATAAAGCCCGCCTCAAACGCTGACGGCGCCAGATACACGCCTTCTTCCAGCATCAGGTGGAAGAACTTTTTGAAGCGTTCAACGTCGCATTTCACCACGTCAGCGTAGCAGGTCACGGTTTTGGCGTCGGTGAAGAAAATCCCGAACATGCCGCCAACGTTGTTCACCACCAGAGGAACACCCGTTTCACTCGCCGCGCGTAACAGGCCGTCTGCCAGTTGGTTAGTCAGGCTGGTCAGCGTTTCATGCACGCCAGGCTGAGCGACCTCCGTCAGACAGGCAAAACCTGCCGCCATCGCAATCGGGTTACCGGAGAGCGTACCCGCCTGGTAAACCGGGCCCGTTGGGGCCAGGGCTTCCATCACTTCGCGACGTCCACCAAACGCACCAACCGGCATACCGCCACCGATGATTTTGCCCAGACAGGTGAGGTCAGGCACCACGTCGTAGTAGTCCTGCGCGCCCGCCAGGGCGACACGGAAACCGGTCATCACTTCGTCGATGATAAACAGCGCGCCAAACTCGTCGCACAGCGCACGCAGGCCTGGCAGGAACGCCGGCTGCGGTGGAATGCAGTTCATGTTGCCCGCTACGGGTTCCACGATGATGCAGGCGATCTCTTCCGGATACTGCTCAAACGCCGCGCGAACGGAATCCAGATCGTTATAAGTGCAGGTCAGGGTGTGCTTCGCGAAATCCTCTGGAACGCCCGGAGAGTTTGGCTGGCCGAGGGTCAGCGCACCGGAGCCCGCTTTGACCAGCAGGCAGTCGGCATGACCGTGATAGCAGCCTTCAAATTTGATAATTTTGTCGCGGCCGGTGAAGCCGCGCGCCAGACGGATGGCGCTCATGGTGGCTTCGGTACCGGAGTTCACCATACGAACCATGTCCATGGTCGGCACCAGTTCGGTGACCAGCGCCGCCATTTTGACTTCCATTTCGGTCGGTGCGCCGAAGCTCAGACCGCGCGTTGCGGCTTCAATCACCGCGTCGCGGATGGCCGGGTGGTTATGACCCAGCACCATTGGGCCCCAGGAACCGACATAGTCGATGTAGGCCTTGCCGTCCACATCGTATAAATACGCGCCATCGGCACGTTCAATAAACAGCGGGGTGCCGCCGACGCCGGTAAAGGCGCGGACCGGCGAGTTGACGCCACCGGGGATCAGTTCGCGCGCCGCGCTGTAGAGGTTCTCAGATTTGCTCATTGCGAGGGTCCTGGTTCGTAGAAAGCGTGTTAGCCGACTATTCTAAGGTATTCTAGGAAAGTTATGAAAGTTTTGCCCAATTGAAACAATGTCATTCTGAAGGACTTTTAACGCGACGTACCGCCGCAGGCTGGTTACAATGCGCGCTGCAATTTGTATTACCAATAAATGATTAATGGCATGAAAGCAGAAACTCCCTCTTTTGAATCACAGCAAATCGTTCGTTTGCGCCGCGGGGATGCGGTTCGTCGTTTAGTTCGCAGGGATAAAACGCCGTTGGCAATTCTGCTGATGGCCGCCGTCGTCGGTACGCTGGCGGGGCTGGTCGGTGTTGCGTTTGAGAAAGCCGTTAACTGGGTGCAGAACGTGCGAATTGGCACGCTGGCCCAGGCAGCGAATCACTGGTTTTGGGTCTGGCCGCTGGCCTTTATTCTTTCCGCGTTGCTGGCGATGGTCGGTTATTACCTGGTGCGCCGCTTTGCGCCAGAAGCGGGTGGTTCCGGCATTCCTGAAATCGAAGGGGCGCTCGAAGAGCTTCGCCCGGTGCGCTGGTGGCGTGTGCTGCCGGTGAAGTTTATCGGCGGCATGGGTACGCTTGGTGCCGGAATGGTGCTGGGGCGAGAAGGGCCGACGGTACAGCTCGGTGGCAATATCGGGCGCATGGTGCTCGATATTTTCCGGCTACGAACGGCCGAGGCGCGTCATTCGCTGCTGGCGACCGGTGCGGCGGCGGGTCTTGCGGCGGCGTTTAACGCACCGCTGGCGGGGATCCTGTTTATCATCGAAGAGATGCGCCCGCAGTTTCGCTACAACCTGATTTCCATCAAGGCCGTGTTTATCGGCGTTATTATGTCCAGCGTGGTGTTCCGTATCTTTAACGGGGAAACGGCGGTGATTGAGGTGGGCAAGCTCGCCAACGCGCCGGTCAACACGCTGTGGCTGTACCTCGTCCTGGGGATGATTTTTGGCTGCTTCGGCCCGCTGTTCAATAGCCTGGTGCTGCGCACGCAGGATATGTTCCAGCGCATCCACGGCGGCAATGTCAAAAAATGGGTGCTGATTGGCGGCCTGCTTGGCGGCATCTGCGGCGTACTTGGGCTAATCGAGCCTGAAGCGGCAGGCGGTGGCTTTAACCTGATTCCGATTGCGGCGGCGGGGAATTACACCGTTGGCCTGCTGATGTTTATCTTTATTGCCCGCGTCGTCACCACGCTGCTCTGTTTTTCATCAGGGGCACCAGGCGGGATTTTTGCGCCGATGCTGGCGCTGGGCACGCTTTTAGGTACGGCATTTGGCATGGCTGCGACCGCGTGGTTCCCGGCATATCATCTTGAGCCGGGCACCTTTGCGATTGCCGGAATGGGGGCCTTGTTCGCCGCTTCGGTGCGTGCCCCGCTGACCGGGATCGTGCTGGTGCTGGAAATGACCGACAATTATCAGCTCATTTTGCCAATGATTATTACCTGTCTTGGCGCAACACTGTTGGCACAATTCCTCGGCGGCAAGCCGCTTTATTCCTCGATCCTGGCGCGAACGCTGGCGAAGCAGGAGGCCGAAAACGCGGCGAAAGAGAAACAGCCCGTCGGGGAGAATACTTGAACGATTTAGTCAGGTATTGGATAATGAGCGAAAAGACCCGGCGAGTTGTCAGGCCTGGTGAATTAACTGGAGTAAGAAATGAGTGATGACGTAGCGCTGCCGCTGCAGTTTACTGACGCGGCCGCCAGCAAAGTAAAAAACCTGATTGCCGATGAAGACAATCCGAATCTGAAACTGCGCGTCTATATCACCGGCGGTGGTTGCAGCGGGTTCCAGTACGGCTTCACCTTTGACGATCAGATCAACGACGGTGACATGACCATTGAGAAACAGGGCGTTGGCCTGGTGGTCGACCCGATGAGCCTGCAATATCTGGTTGGTGGCTCTGTGGATTACACCGAAGGTCTGGAAGGTTCACGCTTTATCGTGACCAACCCGAACGCCAAAAGCACCTGTGGGTGCGGGTCTTCGTTTAGCGTCTGAGAATGATGCCGACACAAAAAAGCCGCTGATTTCAGCGGCTTTTTGCTATCTGCTGTTTTCATCCAGCGCAAACGTCGGCAGCTTCAGGTGCCAGCGAATGGCCGCAAGGCGTATCATCAGCGTCACCAGCATGCCGAACATGGCGGCGTTTTCCAGCGACATGTTAAACGTGTAATGGGCTGTGGCATGCACAATTCCCCCGACAATACAGGCCGTGGCGTAGATTTCAGTTCGCAGGATCATAGGCACTTCTCGTGCCAGCACGTCGCGAATAATGCCGCCGCCGACGCCAGTGATCACGCCCATGCAGATGGCGACCATCGGTCCGGTTCCGGCAATAAAGGCTTTGTTAACCCCGATGCCAACAAACACCGCAAGGCCTACGGCATCCAGCACTGGCAAAATCCATTTGGGTAAACGGCGAGGCTGACGTACCAGCAGGATGGTCAGCATGCTGGTGACCATCGCCACGACCAGATCGGTAGGGTCTTTCACCCAGAACACCGGGCCGTTGGCCAGCGCCATATCACGAATGGTCCCGCCACCGACGGCGGTGACCACGCCAAGCACCAGCACGCCAAAAGGATCCATCCGTAGTTTACCGGCCAGCAGCACGCCGGAGATGGCAAATACGGCGGTCCCGACAATATCCAGCCAATAGACAAGCATTGATCCGTTTCCCGTTAATTGACCTGCGCCATCGCGGTGCAGAGCTGTTTTGCGGCGAGGATAATACGCGGGGATGCACGTTCAAACCAGTCGCTGTTCACAGGAATCACCGGAATGTTGAGTTGACCCCACCAGTAGCTTTCAATTTTGTTGCCTTCAGCCTTGCTGCCTGCAGTAATAATCAGCTGAGGCTGGCGTGCCAGCACCTGCTCACGGCTGACCTGTGGCCAGGGCACCCGGCTGTTGGCGAAGATATTGTTGCCGCCGCAGGCCTCGATAATTTCGTTCTGGATGGAGTCTTTATTACTGGTAAAGAGGGGGTTAGTGCCAAATTGCAGGAAAACGGTTCTCTTGCTGTCGTGAGCGTGTGCACGCTTCAGTGCGGCAAATTCATCGCGCAGAGATTTTGCGGCAAGCTTTGCCTGCTGTGGTTTTGGGCTCCATGCCGCGAGCTGCTGTAGCGTGTCGGCAATTTGCTCCACGCTGCTCGTCTCGACCCAGATTATTTTGATCCCCAACGCACTCAGCTGGTTCACCTGCCGTTCAGCATTACCGCCGCGCCATGCCAGCACCACATCGGGGTTAAGTGAGACGATACGCTCGAGATTCATTCCCTGCCAGTTGGCGACTTCTTCAATCCCTTTGGCCTCAGGTGGGAAATCCGAAAAACTGCTCACGCCGACAGGCGTAATGCCTGCGGCAAATGCCAGCTCGGTGTTAGCGGGGGAGAGGGAGATAACCCTCGGCGCAGCCATCAGCCACGCCGGAAGGGTCAACAGAAGGGCGATAAACCCTGAAGTGAGGTGCTTACGCATTCGCCAGGTTCTGAACCAGGGTTTCCACCATCAGGCTGGACTGTTTGGCGGCGACGGCGAGGAACTCGTCGAAGCTCAGGTGCGACTGCTGATCGGCCACGTCAGAAATGGCGCGAACGACCACGAACGGCACACCGAAGTTGTGGCAAACGTGCGCGATAGCGGTGGCTTCCATTTCGACGGCAACGGCCTGCGGGAAGTTGTGGCGAATTTTGGCCAGGCCAACGGAGCCATTGATGAATGCGTCACCGCTGACGATCAGGCCACGTACCGCATTCAGGTTGAGCTGTTTGATGCAGCTTTCCGCTGCTTCGATCAGTTTGCTGTCGGCGGCAAACGCTGCCGGGCAGCCCGGAAGCTGGCCGTATTCGTAGCCGAACGCGGTGACGTCGGCATCGTGATAGCGGGTTTCATCGGAGACCACGATATCGCCGACTTTCAGCGTTGATGCGAGACCGCCCGCAGAACCGGTGTTGATGATGGCGTCTGGCTTGCACAGTTCAATCAGCAGGGCAGCCCCCATCGCGGCGGCCACTTTGCCGATCCCTGATTTCAGCAGCGCAACGTCAGCGCCGTTTAGCTGGCCGGTGTAGATTTCGCTGCCGCCAATGGTGAGGGTCTGACGGTTCTGGATCTTGTCACGCAGCAGCGTCACTTCTTCTTCCATTGCACCAATAATGCCGATTTTCATAGATTTACTCGCGATGTTTTGGGTTTAAAGGCATAGTTTATCATGGAGCACGCATTTCCGGACCGGGAGAGGCTATGGCCACAATTGATTTTCGCACAAAGATAAACTGGCACCGACGTTACCGTTCGCCACAGGGCGCGGCGACGGAGCATGAAATCCTGCGCATTTTTGAAAGCGATCGCGGGCGAATTATCAATTCTCCGGCTATTCGCCGCCTGCAGCAGAAAACGCAAGTCTTCCCGCTGGAGCGCAACGCTGCGGTGCGTACGCGGCTGACGCACTCTCTGGAAGTACAGCAGGTCGGGCGCTATATCGCCAAAGAAGTGCTGAGCCGCCTGAAGGAGCGCAAGCTGCTGGAAGTTTACGGTCTTGATGAACTCACCGGGCCGTTTGAAAGCATCGTTGAGATGGCCTGCCTGATGCACGATATCGGCAATCCGCCGTTCGGACATTTTGGCGAAGCGGCGATCAACGACTGGTTTCGCAAGCTGCTGTGGCCCGGCGATGCGGCCAGCCAGCCGCTAAGTGAGGATCGTTGTCTGATCGATTCGCTGCGCCTGCGTGACGGCGAAGATACGCTGAATGAATTACGTCGCCGCGTGCGCCAGGATTTGTGCCAGTTTGAGGGTAACGCCCAGGGCATTCGCCTGGTGCATACCCTGATGCGCATGAACCTCACCTGGTCACAGGTGGGCTGTATTCTGAAGTACACTCGTCCTGCCTGGTGGCGGGGAAATCCGCCGGAAAGCCACAGCTATTTAATGAAGAAACCTGGCTACTATTTCGCCGAAGAAGCCTATATTTCAAGATTACGTAAAGAACTTGATTTGGCCCCTTACAGCCGCTTTCCATTGACGTGGATTATGGAAGCTGCCGACGATATTTCTTATTGCGTGGCCGATCTTGAAGATGCCGTGGAAAAACGCATCTTCAGCGTGGAGCAACTCTATCAGCATTTATATGACGCATGGGGTGCCCACGAAAAAGGTTGCTTGTTCTCTCAGGTTGTCGAAAACGCCTGGGAGAAATCTCGCTCTAATACGCTGAGCCGTAGCACTGAAGATCAGTTCTTTATGTATTTGCGGGTCAATACGCTGAATAAGCTGGTGCCGTTTGCGGCGCAGCGATTTATCGATAATCTGCCGCAGATATTTGCCGGGGATTTCAATCATGCGCTGCTGGAAGATGACAGCGACTTTAGCCAGCTACTTGAATTATATAAAAATGTCGCCATTAAACAGGTGTTCAGTCATCCGGACGTTGAGCAGCTGGAACTGCAGGGATACCGCGTTATCAGCGGGCTGCTGGAGATCTACCAGCCGCTGCTAAAATTATCTCTCGCGGATTTCAATGAGCTGGTGGAAAAAGAGCGGCTTCGCCATTTGCCTATTGAAAGCCGTTTGTTCCAGAAGCTCTCAACACGACACCGGCTGGCCTATGTTGAAGCGGTGAATAAAATCCCATGCGATGCCGCTGAGTATCCACTCATGGAGTACTATTACCGCTGTCGCCTGATCCAGGATTATATCAGCGGCATGACGGATCTCTATGCATGGGATGAATATCGCCGACTGATGGCTGTGGAATAATGCGCTGAGTTTTGTAAAGACGGACAATAATTTTTTACTTTTTCCAGAGACTTAAATCCGGAACTTCGCGTAATAAATTGACTCTGACAGTCACGTACACAGCAACTTTTGCTTTATCTGACATTTGAGATGACGAGACATGAAAAAAACCACATTAGCAATGAGTGCTCTGGCGCTGAGTTTAGGTCTGGCCCTGTCCCCGCTGTCCGCATCGGCTGCGGAAACATCGTCCGCGGCAACCGCCGCCCAGCCGATGCCGAGTCTGGCGCCGATGCTGGAAAAAGTGATGCCTTCCGTTGTGAGCATCAATGTGGAGGGTAGCACCACGGTGAACACCCCGCGCATGGGGCGCAACTTCCAGCAGTTCTTCGGGGATAATTCACCGTTCTGCCAGGACGGTTCCCCGTTCCAGAACTCACCGTTCTGTCAGGGCGGGCAGGGTGGTCCTGGCGGTAACGGCGGCAGCCAGCAGGAAAAATTCATGGCGCTGGGTTCCGGCGTTATTATTGATGCCGCGAAGGGCTACGTGGTCACCAATAACCACGTGGTGGATAACGCCAACACCATCAAGGTGTCTCTGAGCGACGGCCGTAAGTTTGATGCGAAAGTGGTCGGCAAAGATCCGCGTTCCGATATTGCTCTGATTCAGATTCAGGATCCGAAAAACCTGACCGCCATTAAAATCGCTGACTCCGACGCGCTGCGCGTAGGGGATTACACCGTGGCTATCGGTAACCCGTTTGGCCTGGGCGAAACCGTGACTTCCGGTATCGTTTCGGCGCTGGGTCGTAGTGGCCTGAACGTCGAAAACTATGAAAACTTTATCCAGACCGATGCGGCAATCAACCGCGGGAACTCCGGCGGTGCGCTGGTGAACCTTAACGGTGAGCTGATCGGGATTAACACCGCGATTCTGGCACCTGACGGTGGCAACATCGGTATCGGCTTCGCTATTCCAAGTAACATGGTGCAAAGCCTGACTGGCCAGATGGTGAAATATGGCCAGGTTAAGCGCGGCGAGCTGGGCATTATGGGCACCGAGCTGAGCTCTGACCTCGCGAAAGCGATGAAAGTCGACGCACAGCGTGGTGCTTTCGTAAGCCAGGTGCTGCCAAATTCTTCTGCGGCGAAGGCGGGAATTAAAGCCGGGGATGTGATCACCTCGCTGAACGGCAAGCCTATCAGCAGCTTCTCGGCGCTGCGTGCTCAGGTTGGCACTATGCCTGTGGGCAGCAAAATCGAGCTTGGCCTGGTGCGCGACGGCAAGCCGGTGACCGTCAGCCTCGAACTGCAGCAGAGCAGCCAGACGCAGGTGGATTCCAACACTATCTTCAGCGGCATTGATGGCGCCGAGATGAGCAACAAAGGCAATGACAAAGGCGTGGTGGTGAGCAACGTGAAAGCGGGCTCACAGGCAGCGCAAATTGGTCTGAAAAAAGGCGATGTGATTATCGGCGCTAACCAGCAGGCTGTAAAAAACATTGCTGACCTGCGTAAGCTCTTCGACAGCAAGCCGTCCGTCCTGGCGCTGAACATTCAGCGCGGTGACAGCACTATCTATCTGTTGATGCAGTAATCCTCAACGCCCTTCTCCAGCCGGAGAAGGGCGCTTTGCTTTCCCTTCTGCTTTTCTGTGAACTTTCCCACATCTCCATACTTCCTCTCCGCGGTTTGGGCATTTGCACAATGCAGGCGCTGAGGCGCTTCTCTATGCTGTTCTCCTGCTGACGGGAGGGGTTGTTATGGCTGGCTGGCATCTTGATACCAAAATGGCGCAGGATATCGTGGCGCGCACCATGCGCATTATTGATACCAATATTAACGTCATGGACGCACGTGGGCGGATTATCGGCAGCGGCGATCGTGAACGCATTGGTGAATTGCACGAAGGTGCGCTGCTGGTGCTTTCTCAGGGTCGCGTTGTGGATATTGACGACGCCGTAGCGCGCCACCTTCACGGTGTTCGCCAGGGGATCAACCTGCCGCTGCGCCTGGAAGGGGAAATTGTTGGCGTGATTGGCCTGACGGGAGAACCGGCCCAGCTGCGGAAATACGGTGAGCTGGTGTGTATGACGGCTGAAATGATGCTGGAACAGTCGCGGCTGATGCATCTGCTGGCGCAGGATACGCGCCTGCGTGAAGAGCTGGTGATGAACCTGATACAGGCTGAAGAGCAGACGCCCGCGCTGACCGAATGGGCGCAGCGCCTGGGAATCGATCTTAATCAGCCACGCGTGGTTGCGGTGGTGGAGGTCGACAGCGGCCAGCTCGGTGTGGATAGCGCGATGGCAGAATTACAGCAGCTGCAAACTGCGCTGACCGTACCGGAGAGGAATAACCTGGTCGCCATTGTGTCGTTAACGGAAATGGTGGTGCTGAAACCCGCGCTTAACAGCTTTGGTCGCTGGGATGCGGAAGATCACCGCAAGCGTGTCGAACAGCTGATTGCGCGGATGAAAGAGAACGGCCAGCTGCGGTTTCGCGTCGCGCTGGGCAACTTTTTTACCGGCGAGGGCAGCATTGCACGGTCGTACCGTACTGCGCGCACGACCCTTATGGTTGGCAAGCAGCGTATGCCGGAAAGCCGCAGCTACTTCTATCAGGATCTGATGCTGCCCGTGCTGCTCGACAGCCTGCGCGGTGGCTGGCAGGCCAATGAACTGGCACGACCTCTGGTGAAACTAAAAGCGATGGATAACAACGGATTGCTGAGACGCACGCTTGCCGCCTGGTTTCGTCATAACGTGCAGCCGCTGGCAACGTCTAAGGCGCTATTTATTCACCGCAATACGCTGGAGTACCGGCTGAACCGTATTTCTGAGCTGACGGGATTAGATTTAGGGCGTTTTGACGACCGGCTGTTGCTGTATGTGGCTTTACAGCTGGATGAACAGCGGAGGTAAATGTAAAACGGCAATGTTGGTTGCCGTTTTTAGTGTTTTCTCCCTCTCCCTGTGGGAGAGGGCTGGGGTGAGGGCATCAGACCACACAATTCCCTCATTACCGCACTTATTTATTTCGGGTTAGCTTCTCGAGATCGGATTCAATTTCGCTGATCTTATTCGCCACCACGCTTTCCAGATGGCGCAGATCGTCGAGGATCTTGCGCTTCAGATCCACTTCCGTGCGATCGCGTTTGCACAGCTGATCCAGTTCATCAATCACATAGCGCAGATTCGGGCTGATCTCCTGAACCTCTTTGTAACCCTGGCCTACGCCATCGGCAACAACGGTTTTACGCTGGCGCGGATATTTGAACTTCACGCTTTTTGCGAAAAACTCACCTTTATCCTTATGAAAATAGATTTTCAGGATATCGTTATTGGCTTCCTGCCGGAGGCTGTAACGATCGATTTCATCAGGATTGGTAATGCCCAAACTTTTCAGATTGTCGTACATAGCGGTATCCTTGAATTAAACATAACCTTTGAATAATTAACGAAAAAATCTATTTTCGCCAGCGGCAGATATAAAAAAAGCGGGGTTGCCCCCGCTTTTTGAACGACTCGTTTAGTCGATGGTGCGCAGCAGCTCGTTGATACCCACTTTACCGCGCGTTTTCGCGTCCACTTTCTTCACGATAACCGCACAGTAGAGGCTGTATTTGCCATCTTTTGACGGCAGGTTGCCGGAAACGACAACGGAGCCCGCCGGTACGCGGCCGTAGAAGACTTCGCCGGTTTCGCGATCGTAAATTTTGGTGCTCTGACCGATGTATACGCCCATGGAGATGACGGAGCCTTCTTCAACAATCACGCCCTCAACCACTTCGGAGCGTGCGCCGATGAAGCAGTTGTCTTCGATGATGGTCGGGTTAGCCTGCAGCGGCTCAAGCACGCCGCCGATGCCGACGCCGCCGGACAGGTGAACGTTTTTACCGATCTGCGCACAGGAACCGACGGTTGCCCAGGTGTCTACCATTGAACCTTCGTCAACGTAGGCACCGATGTTCACGTAGGATGGCATAAGCACGGTGTTACGTGCGATGAATGCGCCCTGGCGTACCGCCGCAGGTGGCACTACGCGGAAACCTTCTTTCTGGAAACGTGCTTCGTCGTAGTCGGCGAATTTCATCGGGACTTTATCGAAGTAGCGGCTCTCCGCGCCGTCAATGACCTGGTTATCGTTAATACGGAAAGAGAGCAGAACCGCTTTCTTCAGCCACTGATGCGTTACCCACTGACCGTCAATCTTCTCCGCGACGCGCAGTGCGCCGGAATCCAGCAGGGAAATCACCTGGTTAACCGCTTCACGGGTCACGGTATCTACATTCGCCGGCGTGATGTCGGCACGGCGCTCAAAAGCGGTCTCAATAACGTTCTGTAACTGCTGCATTGTTAAACTCTTTCCATTAAAAAAAACACACTACCCTTTATCGTTTGGATTGAGGGCCTCTGTCAACCGCTGTTGCACTTCCAGCTGCAGCTCATTATTAAGGGCACGCCGGTCCGCTGTCGCGATTATAAATAAATCTTCTACTCGTTCACCAATTGTCGTAATTCTCGCCCCGTGGAGTGAAATTCCGAGATCGGCGAAGACCTGGCCGACGCGCGCCAGGAGCCCTGGCTGATCGAGCGCAATCAGTTCGAGGAATGATTTTCTGTCGGTATGGGTTGGCAGGAAATTGACCTCGGTGTCGACGGTAAAATGGCGAAGTTTTGCCGGCTGGCGACGAGGGGCTGGTGGTTGCCAGCTACGCATAGTAATTGCCTGCTCCAGGCCCTGACGAATCGCTTCGTGCCTGTCGGGGGAAAGCGGGCTGCCGTCTGGCTCGAGCACAATAAAGGTATCCATCGCCATACCGTCGCGGGTGGTGAAGATTTGTGCGTCGTGGACGCTGAGGTTGCGGCGGTCGAGCTCTGCGCAGACGGCGGCGAACAGGTAAGGCCTGTCAGGACTCCAGATGAAAATTTCCGTACCGCCGCGCGTGGCCTGCGGGCTCAGCAGGATCATTGGCTTCGTCAGGTCATGCTTCAGCAGGTGCCGGGCATGCCACGCCAGCTGGTTTGGCGTGTGGCGCACGAAGTAGTTCGCCCGGCAGCGCGACCAGATCTGATGCAATGCTTCTTCGTCGATATTGTCCATGCGCAGCAGGGCCAGCGCCTGCAATTGGTGGTGACGTACCCGCTCGCGCATATCCGGCGTGCTTTGCATGCCGCGGCGCAGCTGCTTTTCGGTGGCGAAGTAGAGTTCGCGCAGCAGGCTTTGCTTCCAGCTGTTCCACAGGGTTTCGTTGGTGGCGCAGATATCGGCTACGGTGAGGCAGACCAGATAGCGCAGGCGGTTTTCCGTCTGCACCTCTTCGGCAAACTGCTTGATCACTTCCGGATCCTGAATATCACGGCGCTGGGCCGTTACGGACATCAGCAGATGATGGCGCACCAGCCAGGCGACCAGCTGCGTTTCGCGGGAATTCAGCCCGTGCAGCTCGGCGAATTTCAGTACGTCCTGTGCGCCAAGAATCGAATGATCGCCGCCGCGGCCTTTGGCGATATCGTGGAAGAGGGCGGCAATCAGGATCAGCTCCGGGTGATTCAGGCGCGGCCACAGCTCCACGCAAAGCGGATGGCGTGAGCGGGTTTCCTCTTTGGCAAAGCTTTCCAGTTTTAGCAGCACGCGAATCGTATGCTCGTCGACGGTATAAGCATGAAACAGGTCGAACTGCATCTGGCCGACAATGTGCGACCACTGCGGCATGTAGGCCCACAGCACGCTGTGGCGGTGCATCGGCAGCAGCCCACGGCTGACCGCGCCCTGGTGGCGAAGCATGCTCAGAAACAGTTCACGCGCTTCCGGGATATAGCACAGCGGCTGGCTCAGGTGACGGCGGGCATGGCGCAGATGGCGCAGCGTGGTCGAATAGATACCGGTAATGCTGCTGTTACGCACCATGATATGGAACATGCGCAGGATAGCCTGCGGTTCACGCATAAACAGGCTGTCGTCACGCAGATCGATAAGCGTGCCTCGCAGCTGAAAATCGTCGTCAATCGGACGTGGTTTTTCATCAGCGGTGAGGGCAAGAATCGCTTCGTCAAAGAGCTGAAGCAGCATTTGATTAAGCTCGCTGACCCGACGGGTGACACGATAGAAGTCTTTCATCATCTGCTCAACGGGCTCGTTTCCTTCCCCGCTGTAGTTCAGGCGCTGGGCAACGTTTAACTGACGGTCAAAGAGCAGGCGGTTGTCGTAGCGGTTTATTTCCAGATGCAGCGCAAAACGAATACGCCACAGCAGGTGCAGACACTCGTTAAGCTCATTACGTTCTGCTTCAGTGAGGAAACCAAAGCCGACCATTTCATCCAGCGACGTGGCGCCGAAGTGGCGGCGCGCCACCCATTGCAGCGTGTGGATATCGCGCAGGCCGCCGGGGCTGCTTTTGATATCCGGCTCGAGATTGTAGCTGGTTCCGTGGTAGCGCTGGTGGCGCTCGTTCTGCTCTTCCACTTTGGCGGCAAAGAACTTCTCCGATGGCCAGAAGCCTTCGCTGAAGATATGTTTTTGCAGTTCCAGAAACAGGGCGACGTCGCCAATCAGCAGGCGGGATTCAATCAGGTTGGTGGCGACGGTCAGGTCAGACAAACCTTCGAGCAGGCACTCTTCCAGGGTTCGCACGCTGTGGCCGACTTCCAGTTTCAGATCCCATAGCAGCGTCAGCAGTTCGCCAATCTTCTGCGCCAGGTCGTCGGGCAGCTTTTTGCGGCTGAGGATCAGCAGGTCGATGTCAGAGAGTGGGTGCAGCTCACCGCGACCGTAACCGCCAACGGCGACCAGCGCCGTATCCTCGGCATCACCAAAACCGTAATGCAGCCACAGGCGCTGGAGCATCTGATCGATAAATTCTGTTCGGGTGGTCATCAGCTGTTCGGCCGATGTGCCGTTGTCGAAGGCTTCACCCAGCCAGCGCTGGAATGCGTCGAGGCGCGCTTTGATACTGGCGCAATCCAGCGCCGACTCGGCCCAGGTGGCCGGGTTTTCCGGCTGTCCTGGCAGAACAGGTAAGGTTGTGTCAGGTAAGGAATTGCTCATTGCGCCACCCATAAGAAAAAACAATTACCCATAAAAAAACCGGCTTGCGCCGGCTTTTCATCATTCGTTGTGCGAGATTATCGCCGGGATGGTGTCATCCTTGCGTAACGTCAGTATTTCGCAGCCGTTGTCTGTCACCACAATAGTATGCTCGTACTGCGCAGACAAGCTCCGGTCCTTGGTTTTCACCGTCCAGCCGTCTTTCATGGTGCGGATGCGGTAATCGCCAGAGTTCACCATCGGCTCGATGGTGAAGGTCATGCCTTTTTGCAGCACCACGCCGCCGTCGTCGGCATCATAGTGCAGCACCTGCGGCTCTTCATGGAACACGCGGCCGATACCGTGACCACAATATTCACGCACCACGGAGAAGCCTTCTGCTTCAGCAAATTTCTGAATCGCCGCGCCGAGAGTGCGCAGGCGAATGCCTGGTTTTACCATCTTCAGCGCCAGATAAAGGCTTTCCTGCGTGACGCGGCACAGACGCTCGCCGAGGATAGTTGGTTTACCAACGATAAACATCTTCGAAGTATCGCCGTGATATTCGTCTTTAATGACCGTAACGTCGATGTTGACGATATCGCCATCTTTCAGCAGCTTTTCGTCGTCCGGAATACCGTGGCACACCACTTCATTAATAGAGATGCAGACGGATTTCGGAAAACCGTGATAGCCGAGGCAGGCGGAAACCGCGTGCTGCTCGTTAACGATATAGTCGTTGCAAATGCGGTCCAGTTCGCCGGTGCTGACGCCGGGTTTGATAAAGGGCTCGATCATTTCCAGCACTTCAGCGGCCAGTCGGCCCGCCACGCGCATTTTTTCAATTTCTTCGGGGGTCTTAATAGAGATAGCCATGAATTCTGTCCATCAGGGCCGATTTATCGGCAATACTAGTGTAAGTGCCGTCAATGGTAACAGCCCGCCGCACCTCGTGCCAAATTGAGAATCATTAACAGCACTCAGCGCCAACATTTATTGGTTTCCACGCTCGATTTATGGTATAAAGCGCGCCGAACTTCCATTCCGTTTGCTATACACAGAAACGGTCTGGCAGCGACTAATCTCACTTTGTGTAATAACACACACGTATCGGCACATACGCCGGGGTGCCCTTCGGGGTCGGTTGTATGGGATACGTGGAGGCATAACCCCAACTTTCTATATAGAGGTTTTAAACATGGCAACTGTTTCCATGCGCGACATGCTCAAGGCTGGTGTTCACTTTGGTCACCAGACCCGTTACTGGAACCCGAAAATGAAGCCTTTCATCTTCGGCGCGCGTAACAAAGTTCACATCATCAACCTTGAGAAAACTGTACCAATGTTCAACGAAGCTCTGGCTGAACTGAACAAGATCTCTTCTCGCAAAGGTAAAATCCTTTTCGTTGGTACTAAACGTGCTGCAAGCGAAGCGGTAAAAGAAGCTGCTAACAACTGCGACCAGTTCTTCGTGAACCATCGCTGGTTGGGCGGTATGCTGACTAACTGGAAAACCGTTCGTCAGTCTATCAAACGTCTGAAAGACCTGGAAACTCAGTCTCAGGACGGCACCTTCGACAAGCTGACCAAGAAAGAAGCGCTGATGCGTACTCGTGAACTGGGCAAGCTGGAAAACAGCCTCGGCGGTATCAAAGACATGGGCGGCCTGCCGGACGCACTGTTTGTTATCGATGCTGACCACGAGCACATCGCTATCAAAGAAGCAAACAACCTGGGTATCCCGGTATTTGCTATCGTTGATACCAACTCTGATCCAGACGGCGTTGACTTCGTTATCCCTGGTAACGACGATGCAATCCGTGCAGTTAACCTGTACCTGAATGCCGTTGCTCAGACCGTTCGTGAAGGCCGTTCTCAGGATCTGGCTTCTCAGGCGGAAGAAAGCTTCGTAGAAGCTGAATAATAAGGTTTAGCCCTTATTAGTACCGAGTATGGATAGGGGCCCTCTTAGCGGCCCCTTTTTCACTTTTAGACCGTTTGGCTGAACGCCGGGCGGTCACCATTTCCCGAGGATTTTAGAATGGCTGAAATTACCGCCTCCCTGGTAAAAGAGCTGCGCGAACGTACTGGCGCAGGCATGATGGATTGCAAAAAAGCGCTGACCGAAGCGAACGGCGACATCGAGCTGGCAATCGAAAACATGCGTAAATCTGGTGCGATCAAAGCGGCTAAGAAAGCAGGCAACGTGGCTGCTGACGGCGTGATCATCACTAAGATCAACGGCAACTACGGTATCATTCTGGAAGTTAACTGCCAGACTGACTTCGTTGCTAAAGACGGCGGTTTCCAGGCTTTCGCAAACAAAGTTCTGGACGCAGCGGTTGCTGGCAAAATCACTGACGTTGAGGTTCTGAAAGCGCAGTTCGAAGAAGAGCGTGTTGCTCTGGTTGCTAAAATCGGTGAGAACATCAACATCCGTCGCGTTGCTGCACTGGAAGGCGACGTTCTGGGTAGCTACCTGCACGGTGCTCGCATCGGTGTTCTGGTTGCCGCTAAAGGCGCTGACGAAGAGCTGGTTAAGCACGTTGCAATGCACGTTGCTGCAAGCAAGCCTGAGTTCGTGAACCCAGAAGACGTGTCTGCTGACGTGGTAGATAAAGAGTACCAGGTTCAGCTGGACATCGCCATGCAGTCTGGCAAGCCAAAAGAAATCGCAGAGAAAATGGTTGAAGGCCGCATGAAGAAATTCACCGGCGAAGTTTCTCTGACCGGCCAGCCTTTCGTTATGGATCCAAGCAAAACCGTGGGTCAGTTCCTGAAAGAGCATAACGCGACCGTAACTAACTTCATCCGCTTCGAAGTGGGCGAAGGTATTGAGAAAGTTGAGACTGACTTTGCAGCAGAAGTTGCTGCGATGTCCAAGCAGTCTTAATTTTCTTAAAGGAGCCGCCTGAGGGCGGCTTCTTTTTGAGCCCCATCAAGTGAAAATCAGCCAGGCTCCTATAGGCTTGCACTGATGAGCGACATACTCTTGTCGCCAGATATAACCCTTCTCAAACGTTGACAGTCCCAGGAAAGAAATATGGCTACCAATGCAAAACCCGTCTACAAACGCATTCTGCTTAAGCTCAGTGGCGAAGCACTGCAGGGAACTGAAGGCTTCGGTATCGATGCCAGCATTCTCGATCGTATGGCGCAGGAAATTAAAGAGCTGGTCGAACTGGGGATCCAGGTCGGTGTGGTGATTGGTGGCGGTAACCTTTTCCGTGGTGCGGGTCTGGCAAAAGCGGGTATGAACCGCGTTGTGGGCGACCACATGGGCATGCTGGCGACGGTCATGAACGGCCTGGCTATGCGTGATGCACTCCACCGCGCCTATGTGAACGCCCGCCTGATGTCCGCCATTCCGCTGAATGGCGTGTGTGATAACTACAGCTGGGCCGAAGCTATCAGCCTGCTGCGCAACAACCGTGTGGTGATTCTCTCCGCCGGTACCGGTAACCCGTTCTTCACCACCGACTCCGCAGCCTGCCTGCGTGGGATCGAAATTGAAGCCGATGTGGTGCTGAAAGCCACCAAAGTTGATGGTGTATTTACCGCCGATCCGGCAAAAGATCCTTCCGCGACCATGTACGATCAGCTGACCTACGCAGAAGTGCTGGATAAAGAGCTGAAAGTGATGGATCTGGCCGCGTTCACGCTGGCTCGTGACCACAAGTTGCCGATTCGTGTCTTTAACATGAACAAAGCGGGCGCGCTGCGTCGCGTCGTCATGGGTGAGAAAGAAGGTACTTTAATTACGGAATAATTTCCGTCAGCCACAAATCAGGGTAAGATTCCGCTTTATTTTTGCGACGCTTACCGGGCGGCCCTTTGCGGCGGCAAGTTTTATACGGGCTATACTTAGCACACTCGCAAACCGTGGGCGCGCTGTATGGTCAGCCTGAGACAAGATTTCAAGGATTCGTAACGTGATTAGCGATATCAGAAAAGATGCCGAAGTACGCATGGAAAAATGCGTAGAGTCATTCAAAAACCAGATCAGCAAGATCCGTACCGGCCGTGCTTCTCCAAGCCTGCTGGACGGCATCGTAGTAGAATACTACGGTGCGGCTACTCCTCTGCGCCAGCTGGCAAGCGTGACCGTAGAAGATTCCCGTACGCTGAAAATCAACGTGTTTGACCGCTCTCTGGGCCCGGCCGTTGAGAAAGCGATCATGGCTTCCGATCTCGGCCTGAACCCAAGCTCTGCGGGTTCAGATATCCGTGTTCCGCTGCCTCCGCTGACGGAAGAACGTCGTAAAGATCTGACGAAGATCGTTCGTGGTGAAGCTGAGCAGGCTCGTGTTTCCGTGCGTAACGTACGCCGTGATGCGAACGACAAAGTGAAAGCTCTGCTGAAAGAAAAAGAGATTAGCGAAGATGATGACCGTCGTTCTCAGGACGATGTGCAGAAACTGACTGACGCTGCGATCAAGAAAGTGGACGCGGCGCTGGCAGAGAAAGAAGCAGAACTGATGCAGTTCTGATTTCTGACGTAATCTGATGAACGCCGTTCAGGAAACCTTCGGGTTTTGCTGGCGGCGTTTTGCTTTTTAGTTCCTCTCTCTTCGGGTTTTTCATGAAGCATTTAACCATTCTGGGTTCCACGGGCTCTATTGGCTGCAGCACGCTTGACGTGGTGCGTAACAATCGCGACCTTTTCAGCGTTACTGCTCTGGTGGCGGGTAAAAACGTCGAGCGTATGGTCGAGCAATGCCTGGAATTCTCTCCGCAGTATGCCGTGATGGACGATGCACAAAGCGCAGCCGCGCTGGTTGTGGCGTTACGTGAGCATGGTAGCCAAACGGAAGTGCTGAATGGACAGCAGGCCGCCTGCGATGTTGCGGCGCTGGATGATGTTGACCATGTCATGGCAGCGATTGTCGGGGCGGCCGGGCTGATGCCGACGCTTGCCGCTATCCGGGCCGGAAAAACTATCCTTCTGGCGAACAAGGAGTCGCTGGTCACCTGCGGTCGTCTGTTTATGGACGCGGTAAAAGAGAGCGGGGCGAGACTGCTGCCGGTAGATAGCGAACATAACGCGATTTTTCAGAGTTTACCGGAAACAATTCAAAATCAGCTGGGGTACGCTTCCCTGGAGCAGAACGGTGTATTGTCGATTCTGCTGACCGGGTCTGGTGGCCCGTTCCGCGAGACGCCGCTGTCCGATCTGCGTGCTATGACGCCGGATCAGGCTTGCCGCCATCCGAACTGGTCGATGGGACGTAAAATTTCCGTCGACTCCGCCACCATGATGAACAAAGGTCTGGAATACATTGAAGCGCGTTGGTTGTTTAACGCTTCGGCAAGCCAGATGGAAGTCATTATCCATCCTCAGTCCGTGATCCATTCGATGGTGCGCTACCGTGATGGTAGCGTGCTGGCGCAGCTTGGTGAGCCTGATATGCGCACGCCGATCGCGCACACCATGGCCTGGCCGAATCGCGTGGCCTCCGGCGTGAAGCCTCTGGATTTTTATGCGCTAAGCGAGCTCTCCTTTGCCGCGCCGGATTATCAGCGCTATCCGTGCCTGAAGCTGGCGATGGACGCTTTCGATCGCGGACAGGCGGCAACGACGGCGCTGAACGCCGCTAATGAAGTGAGCGTTGATGCGTTTCTGACGTCGAAGATCCGCTTCACGGATATTGCGGCCGTCAATCTGGCTGTGCTCTCCGCGCTGGATCTGCAGGAACCTGCCAGCGTTGAGGAGGTCATGAGCGTGGATGCTCACGCCAGAAGCGTTGCAAGCCAACAGGTGACGCGTCTCGCAAGCTGATGATTATCCGCCCAACGAATGCGGCTTCATTTGTTAGCGCTGGGCTTCAGTGTTATAGTCTGCGCCACTCGATAACGCCGTAACGACAAAGCGTTATCAGGTGAGCCGTGGATTTGCACGGCTTTTTTTGCGCTAAGCGTCTGTATTCCGGTACCGCTAATTCCTTTGCATGGACTAATAACGCGTTATGTTGTCTGCTAACCAACCAATCAGCGAAAATCTGCCTGCCCACGGCTGCCAGCATGTGGCCATCATTATGGACGGCAATGGTCGCTGGGCGAAAAGACAGGGAAAAATCCGCGCCTTCGGTCATAAAGCGGGGGCGAAATCAGTACGCCGGGCCGTCTCATTTGCAGCTAATAACGGGATTAAGGCGTTAACCCTTTACGCTTTCAGCAGTGAAAACTGGAACCGCCCCGAGCAGGAAGTCAGCGCGCTGATGGAGCTGTTTGTCTGGGCGCTGGATAGCGAAGTCAAAAGCCTGCACAAACATAACGTTCGCTTGCGCATCATTGGTGATACCCGCCGCTTTAACGCCCGATTACAGGAGCGTATCCGTAAGGCAGAGGCGTTGACCGGGAATAATACCGGCCTGACGCTCAACATTGCTGCGAACTACGGCGGACGCTGGGATATCATCCAGGGAGTTCAGCATCTGGCTGCACAGGTTCAGGAAGGGCAACTGCGTCCGGAAGAGATAACCGAAGATTTGCTGGGGCAGCAAATCTGTATGCATGAACTGGCTCCCGTAGATTTGGTAATTAGGACAGGGGGAGAGCATCGCATCAGTAACTTTTTGCTTTGGCAAATTGCCTACGCCGAACTTTACTTTACAGATGTTCTTTGGCCTGATTTCGATGAACAAGACTTTGAAGGTGCGCTGCATGCCTTTGCCAATCGAGAGCGTCGTTTCGGCGGCACCGAGCCTGGTGGCGACAAAGCCTGATGGGGGTAGCTCTTGCTGAAGTATCGCCTGATCTCTGCTTTCGTTTTAATACCCGTTGTAATCGCGGCGCTGTTTTTGCTGCCGCCTGTCGCCTTCGCGATTGTCACGCTGGTGGTGTGTATGCTGGCGGCGTGGGAATGGGGTCAATTAAGCGGTTTTAAAACTCGCTCTCAGCGAGTATGGCTGGCGGTGCTTTGCGGGTTAATACTTGCCGCGATGCTCTTTTGGCTACCGGAATATCATCATAACGTCCATCAGCCGTTGGTTGAAGGAGCCCTTTGGGCGTCAATGGGATGGTGGGTTGCGGCCTTGCTGCTGGTGCTATTTTATCCGGGTTCCGCTGCGATTTGGCGAAACTCTAAAGCGTTACGTTTGCTGTTCGGTCTGCTAACGATTATCCCTTTTTTCTGGGGAATGCTGGCGCTGCGTGCCTGGCATTATGATGAGAATCACTACAGCGGAGCCGTCTGGTTGCTGTACATCATGATTCTGGTTTGGGGCGCTGATTCCGGCGCTTACATGTTTGGCAAGCTGTTTGGTAAGCATAAACTGGCCCCTAAAGTCTCCCCAGGTAAAACCTGGCAAGGCTTTATTGGTGGCCTGTTTACCGCGGCTGTCATTTCCTGGGTTTACGGCCTGTGTGTGGATCTGGACGTTGCACCAGTCACGCTGCTGACATGTTCACTGGTCGCGGCGCTGGCTTCAGTGCTGGGTGATTTGACCGAAAGTATGTTCAAACGTGAAGCCGGTATCAAAGACAGCGGGAACTTGATTCCAGGACATGGCGGTATTCTTGACCGAATCGACAGCCTTACGGCGGCGGTGCCGGTCTTTGCTTGCCTGCTACTTTTAGTCTTCAGGACGATTTGACGGAAGGGTTTATGCTGAGCATTCTCTGGAATCTGGCGGCATTCATTGTTGCACTGGGTGTGCTGATCACCGTGCATGAATTTGGTCATTTCTGGGTTGCTCGTCGCTGCGGCGTACGCGTGGAGCGTTTTTCCATTGGTTTTGGGAAAGCGCTCTGGCGCCGCGTTGACCGTCAGGGAACCGAATACGTTATCGCCCTTATTCCTCTGGGCGGCTACGTCAAAATGCTGGATGAACGCGTTGAGCCGGTTGCGCCGGAAATGCGTCATTCTGCGTTTAACAACAAAACCGTCGGCCAGCGGGCCGCCATCATTGCAGCCGGTCCGGTTGCGAATTTTCTGTTTGCTATCTTCGCCTACTGGCTGGTGTTTATCATCGGCGTTCCCGGCGTGCGCCCGGTTATTGGTGAAATAACGCCCAATTCGATTGCTGCGGAAGCACAAATTGCGCCTGGTACGGAACTTAAAGCCGTAGATGGTATCGAAACGCCTGATTGGGATGCAGTCCGTCTGGCGCTGGTGACCAAAATCGGCGACGAGCAAACCACGCTGACCGTTGCCCCTTTCGGAACGCAGCAGCGCCAGGATAAAATCCTTAATCTGCGTCACTGGGCTTTTGAGCCTGACAAGGAGGATCCCGTTACGTCACTGGGGATTCGACCGCGTGGGGCGCAGATTGAACCTGTGTTGGCTGAAGTGCAAAACGACTCCGCCGCGCGAAAAGCAGGTTTGCAAGCGGGCGACAGGATCGTTAAAGTCGATGGTCAGCCACTGGCACAGTGGATGACATTTGTCACTCTGGTGCGCGACAATCCCGGGAAGCCTCTGGCGCTCGAGGTTGATCGACAGGGCAGCGCTCTGTCCGTTACGCTGACGCCGGACACAAAGCCCGGTAATAAAGGGAAAGCTGAAGGGTTTGCAGGGGTTGTACCAAAAATTATCCCGCTGCCCGATGAGTATAAAACAGTGCGCCAGTACGGGCCGTTTGCCGCCATCATCCAGGCCACGGATAAAACCTGGCAGTTGATGAAGTTAACGGTTCAGATGCTGGGGAAATTGATCACCGGTGACGTAAAACTGAACAACCTCAGTGGGCCAATTTCGATTGCTCAGGGGGCTGGGATGTCAGCGGAGTTTGGGTTGATTTACTATTTGATGTTCCTTGCGCTCATCAGTGTGAATCTGGGCATTATCAACCTGTTCCCGCTTCCCGTGTTAGACGGGGGTCATCTGCTCTTCCTGGCGATTGAAAAGCTGAAGGGCGGGCCGGTATCCGAGCGAGTTCAAGACTTTAGTTATCGCATTGGCTCAATACTGCTGGTGCTGTTAATGGGGCTTGCACTTTTCAATGATTTCTCTCGGCTATAAGCGAGAGTGTTAGGAAGAACGCATAATAACGATGGCGATGAAAAAGTTGCTCATAGCGTCGCTGCTTTTCGGCAGCGCGACCGTATACGGTGCTGACGGATTCGTAGTGAAGGATATTCATTTCGAAGGCTTGCAGCGAGTCGCCGTTGGTGCGGCCCTCCTCAGCATGCCCGTTCGTCCCGGCGATACGGTGACTGATGAAGACATCAGTAACACCATCCGTGCGCTGTTTGCCACAGGCAACTTCGAGGATGTGCGTGTTCTGCGTGACGGCGATACGTTGCTGGTGCAGGTCAAAGAGCGCCCAACGATTGCCAGCATCACTTTCTCCGGCAATAAGTCGGTGAAAGATGACATGCTGAAGCAGAACCTCGAAGCCTCTGGCGTCCGCGTAGGTGAATCTCTCGACCGTACTACGCTCGGGGATATCGAAAAAGGCCTGGAAGATTTCTACTATAGCGTCGGTAAGTACAGCGCGAGCGTTAAGGCCGTTGTTACGCCGCTGCCGCGTAACCGCGTTGACCTCAAGCTGGTCTTCCAGGAAGGTGTTTCAGCCAAAATTCAGCAGATCAACATCGTCGGTAACCATGCGTTCAGCACCGATGAACTGATTTCCACCTTCCAGCTGCGCGATGAAGTGCCGTGGTGGAACGTGGTCGGCGATCGTAAATATCAGAAGCAGAAGCTGGCGGGTGACCTTGAAACCCTGCGCAGCTACTATCTGGATCGCGGCTACGCACGCTTCAACATCGACTCCACTCAGGTCAGCCTGACGCCGGACAAGAAAGGGATCTACATCACCATTAACATCACCGAAGGCGATCAGTACAAGCTGTCGGGCGTTGAGGTGAACGGTAACCTGGCGGGGCACTCTGCGGAGATCGAAAGCCTGACCAAAGTAGAGCCAGGTGAGCTCTATAACGGCGCCAAAGTGACCAAAATGGAAGATAACATCAAGAAACTTCTTGGTCGCTACGGCTACGCCTACCCACGCGTACAGTCTCAGCCAGAAATCAACGATGCGGATAAAACCGTTAAGCTGCACGTCAGCGTTGATGCTGGTAACCGCTACTATGTACGTAAAATTCGCTTTGAAGGCAACGACACTTCTAAAGATGCCGTTCTGCGTCGCGAAATGCGTCAGATGGAAGGCGCGTGGCTTGGCAGCGATTTGGTCGATTCCGGTAAGGATCGCCTGAACCGTCTGGGCTACTTCGAAACCGTGGATGTTGACACTCAGCGCGTGCCGGGCAGCCCGGATCAGGTTGATGTGGTTTACAAGGTGAAAGAACGTAACACCGGTAGCTTCAACTTCGGTGTGGGCTACGGTACGGAAAGCGGCGTCAGCTTCCAGGTCGGCGTTCAGCAGGATAACTGGCTGGGTACAGGCTACTCGGTTGGCATTAACGGCACCAAAAACGACTATCAGACCTATTCCGAGTTTTCTGTGACCAACCCGTACTTTACGGTGGATGGAGTGAGCCTCGGCGGGCGTATCTTCTACAATGACTTTAAAGCGGATGATGCGGACCTTTCCTCGTACACCAACAAGAGCTACGGCCTTGATGGTACGCTGGGCTTCCCAATCAACGAGTACAACACGCTGCGCGCGGGCTTAGGTTATGTGCATAACGACCTGTCCAACATGCAGCCGCAGGTGGCGATGAACCGTTATCTGGATTCGATTGGTCAGGATGCCAGCACCACGAAGAACGATAACGATTTCTCGGCAGATGACTTCACGTTCAACTATGGGTGGACATATAACCACCTTGACCGTGGCTTCTTCCCGACGGACGGTTCTCGCGTCAACCTGAACGGTAAAGTGACAATCCCAGGTTCCGATAACGAATTCTATAAAGTCACTCTCGATACGGCGTCCTACTTCCCGATCGATGACGATCACAAGTGGGTCCTGTTGGGACGTACTCGTTGGGGCTATGGCGATGGCTTAGGCGGTAAAGAGCTGCCGTTCTATGAGAACTTCTATGCTGGTGGTTCAAGCACCGTGCGTGGTTTCCAGTCGAACAACATCGGTCCGAAAGCCGTTTATTACGGCCCGAACCAGGATAACTGCGGCACCACCTCAACTGGCGTATGTCGATCCGACGATGCAGTCGGGGGTAACGCCATGGCCGTCGCCAGCGCCGAGCTGATCGTGCCAACGCCGTTTATCAGTGATAAATACGCTAACTCAGTCCGTACCTCCGTCTTCTGGGATGCCGGTACCGTCTGGGATACTAACTGGGAAAACACCGCGCAGATGCAGGCCGCAGGGGTGCCGGATTACGGCGACCCGGGCAATATCCGTATGTCCGCCGGTATCGCATTACAATGGATGTCTCCATTGGGGCCGTTGGTCTTCTCCTACGCCCAGCCGTTTAAAAAGTACGAGGGAGACAAAGCAGAACAATTCCAGTTTAACATTGGTAAAACCTGGTAATTGCTTTGTGCAAAGGAATGCTAGTGCAGTGTAGCGATGACATCTGACGATCACTCGCGTGGTTGTATGACTTCGCAAAGAACGGTGCCTTCGGGCACTCATGGGATGGTAAGGAGTTTTATTGTGAAAAAGTGGTTAGTAGCTGCAGGTCTGGGTTTAGCAATGGCCGCGTCTGCACAAGCAGCAGACACAATTGCAATTGTTAACATGGGTAGCCTGTTCCAGCAGGTTGCACAGAAAACCGGTGTTTCTGCGAAGCTGGAAAGTGAGTTTAAAGGCCGCGCAAGCGATCTGCAGAGCCAGGAATCCGATCTCCAGGCCAAAATGCAGCGTCTGCAGCGTGATGGATCTACCATGAAAGCGAGCGAACGCAGCAAAATGGAGAAAGACATCATGGCTCAGCGTCAGACTTTCTCTCAGAAAGCCCAGCAGTTTGAGCAGGATCGTGCGCGTCGTTCTAACGAAGAGCGCGGTAAGCTGGTGACTCGTATCCAGGCTGCAGTGAAGAGCGTAGCGGCTGACCAGAAAATCGATCTGGTTGTTGACGCAAATACCGTTGCTTACAACAGCAGTGACGTGAAAGACATCACCGCTGATGTGCTGAAACAGGTTAAATAAGTAATGCCTTCAATTCGACTGGCTGACTTAGCGCAGCAGTTGGATGCAGAATTACACGGTGATGGCGATATCGTCATCACCGCTGTTGCGTCCATGCAATCCGCTAATGCAGGCCATATCACGTTCATGGTGAATCCTAAATACCGTGAACACCTGGCCGCATGCCAGGCTTCTGCTGTCGTGATGACGGCAGACGATTTGCCTTTTGCCAAAAGCGCGGCGCTGGTAGTGAAAAATCCCTACCTGACTTACGCCCGTATGGCGCAAATTCTTGACTCCACGCCGCAGCCGGCGCAGGACATCGCGCCCAGCGCGGTGGTTGATGCGACGGCAAAGCTTGGACAAAACGTCTCAATTGGCGCAAATGCAGTTATCGAATCCGGGGTCGTGCTCGGTGATAACGTTCGCATTGGCGCGGGCTGTTTCGTCGGTAAGAACACCAAAATTGGTGCCGGTTCACGCCTGTGGGCGAACGTATCGGTTTATCACGAAATTGAGATCGGTGAGCAGTGCCTGATCCAGTCCAGTACCGTTATTGGATCGGATGGCTTTGGCTATGCTAACGATCGCGGCAACTGGGTGAAGATCCCTCAGCTGGGTCGCGTTATCATCGGCGATCGCGTAGAGATCGGTGCCTGTACCACCATCGATCGTGGCGCGCTGGATGACACCGTCATCGGTAACGGCGTGATCATTGATAACCAGTGCCAGATTGCGCACAACGTGGTCATCGGTGACAATACTGCCGTTGCGGGCGGGGTTATCATGGCAGGCAGCCTGAAAATTGGCCGCTACTGCATGATTGGTGGCGCAAGCGTCATCAACGGCCACATGGAGATCTGCGACAAAGTGACGGTGACCGGGATGGGTATGGTAATGCGTCCGATCACTGAGCCTGGCGTATACTCCTCCGGCATTCCGCTGCAGCCTAACAAGGCATGGCGCAAAACCGCCGCGCTGGTGATGAACATTGATGACATGAGCAAGCGCCTTAAAGCACTTGAGCGTAAAAACAGTCAGCAAGACTAACGTTACATCATAGGCGCCATCTTCCCGGCCTGTCTGATTTTTTAGAATCCGGCAGGCCGTGTTATTATTGCACTTTAAGTATTTTTAGACAGGAAGAGTATTTTGACTACTGACACTCATACTCTGCACATTGAAGAGATTCTGGAACTTCTGCCGCACCGTTACCCGTTCTTGCTGGTCGATCGCGTGCTGGATTTTGAAGAAGGTCGTTTTCTTCGCGCAGTTAAAAATGTCTCCGTAAATGAGCCGTTTTTCCAGGGACATTTCCCGGGTAAACCGATTTTCCCAGGCGTACTGATTCTGGAAGCCATGGCTCAGGCCACCGGTATTCTGGCATTCAAGAGCGTCGGTAAACTTGAGCCGGGTGAACTCTACTACTTTGCAGGCATTGATGAAGCGCGCTTTAAGCGTCCTGTCGTGCCAGGCGATCAGATGATCATGGAAGTGACTTTCGAGAAAACCCGTCGTGGCCTGACTCGCTTCAAAGGCGTGGCATCGGTTGACGGGAAAGTGGTTTGCGAAGCAACGATGATGTGTGCGCGTAGCCGGGAGGCCTGATACGTGATTGATAAAACTGCCTTTATCCATCCAACCTCCATTGTGGAAGAGGGCGCCGTTATCGGTGCCAACGCTCACATTGGTCCGTTTTGTATTGTGGGTCCGAACGTCACCATTGGCGAAGGGACCGTACTGAAGTCTCATGTGGTGGTAAATGGTCACACGACCATTGGTCGCGACAATGAAATTTATCAGTTCGCTTCCATCGGGGAAGTTAACCAGGATCTGAAATACGCTGGCGAACCAACCCGTGTGGAGATTGGCGATCGCAACCGCATTCGCGAAAGCGTCACCATTCATCGTGGCACAACACAGGGCGGTGGATTGACGAAGGTAGGCAGCGATAACCTGCTGATGATCAACGCGCACGTCGCGCATGATTGCACAGTGGGCAACCGCTGCATCCTCGCGAACAACGCAACGCTCGCGGGTCACGTGTCTCTGGACGATTTTGTGATTGTCGGCGGCATGACGGCTGTCCATCAGTTCTGCATCATTGGTGCACACGTGATGGTTGGCGGCTGCTCCGGCGTCGCACAGGACGTTCCGCCTTACGTTATCGCGCAGGGCAACCACGCCACGCCTTTCGGTGTCAACATCGAAGGCCTGAAGCGCCGTGGTTTCAGCAGAGAAGCAATCATTGCCATTCGCAATGCGTACAAACTGCTTTACCGCAGCGGTAAAACGCTGGAAGAAGCCAAACCGGAAATCGCCGACCTTGCAGAGCAGCATCCTGAAGTGAAAGCCTTCTCTGACTTCTTCGAACGCTCTACGCGTGGTCTGATTCGTTAATGGCTGAACGTCCGTTAACTATTGCCCTGGTCGCCGGAGAAACCTCCGGCGATATTCTTGGTGCAGGTCTGATTCGTGCCCTGAAAGCGCGGGTTCCGAACGCCCGATTCGTCGGCGTAGCCGGACCGCTGATGCAGGCTGAAGGCTGTGAAGCCTGGTACGAAATGGAAGAGCTGGCGGTGATGGGGATTGTCGAAGTCCTCGGTCGTCTGCGCCGTTTGCTGCATATCCGTGCCGATCTGACCCGTCGCTTTACCGAACTCAAGCCCGATGTGTTCGTCGGTATTGATGCCCCGGATTT
The DNA here is from genome assembly GCF_040750395.1 of Scandinavium sp. UTDF21-P1B. Lineage (NCBI taxonomy): Bacteria > Pseudomonadati > Pseudomonadota > Gammaproteobacteria > Enterobacterales > Enterobacteriaceae > Scandinavium > Scandinavium sp. UTDF21-P1B. The sequence continues at coordinate 18,741 of NZ_JBFLVD010000029.1, read as the reverse complement.
CAACATTACCCTCGAAGGGAACCTGAAGAAGCAGGGAATCAAAACCATCCATTATGTCAGCCCGTCCGTCTGGGCATGGCGACAAAAACGTGTTTTCAAAATCGGCAGAGCCACCGATCTGGTGCTCGCGTTTCTGCCTTTCGAAAAAGCGTTTTACGACCGTTTCAACGTGCCCTGCCGCTTTATCGGACACACGATGGCAGATGCGATGCCGCTCGATCCTGATAAAAATGCCGCACGTGATACGCTCGGCATTGCCCATGACGTGCATTGTCTGGCGTTACTGCCGGGCAGCCGGGGCGCGGAAGTGGAAATGCTTAGCGCAGATTTCCTGAAAACGGCGCAGCTTCTGCGCAATCACTACCCCGATCTGGAAGTTGTGGTGCCGCTGGTTAACGCCAAACGCCGTGAGCAGTTTGAGCGCATCAAAGCGGAGATCGCACCCGATCTCAACGTGCATATGCTGAACGGTATGGGTCGTGAGGCGATGATCGCCAGCGACGCTGCGCTGCTGGCATCCGGCACGGCGGCGCTCGAATGCATGCTGGCGAAGTGCCCGATGGTCGTGGGCTATCGCATGAAGCCGTTTACCTTCTGGCTGGCGAAACGTCTGGTGAAAACCGATTACGTCTCGCTGCCTAATCTGCTGGCGGGCCGGGAACTGGTGAAAGAACTTTTGCAGGATGAGTGTCAGCCGGAAAGCCTCGCTGAGGCACTGCTTCCGCTGCTCGCGGATGGTAAAACCAGCCACGCTATGCACGATACCTTCCGCGAATTGCACCAGCAAATTCGCTGTAATGCCGATGAGCAGGCAGCAGAAGCGGTGCTGGAGCTGGCGCAATGACCGACGTATTTGTTTATCCGCACACTTACCTGGTGGCGGGTGTCGACGAAGTAGGCCGCGGTCCTTTAGTGGGCGCGGTTGTCACCGCGGCGGTGATCCTCGATCCGGCAAGGCCGATCGTCGGCCTCAACGACTCTAAAAAGCTAAGCGAAAAGCGCCGCCTGGCGCTGTTCGGTGAAATCAAAGAGAAGGCGCTGAGCTGGAGCCTTGGCCGTGCCGAGCCGCATGAAATTGACGAGCTCAACATTCTGCACGCCACAATGCTGGCGATGCAGCGCGCCGTGGCTGGCCTGCATATTCCGCCGGAATATGTGCTGATCGATGGTAATCGCTGCCCGGCGTTGCCGGTGCCGTCGATGGCCGTAGTCAAAGGCGACAGTCGCGTGGCAGAAATTAGCGCGGCTTCCATTCTGGCGAAAGTGTCCCGCGATGCGGAGATGGCGGCGCTGGACCAGACTTTCCCTGAGTATGGCTTTGCCCGGCACAAAGGGTATCCAACGGCTTTTCATCTGGAAAAGCTGGCTCTGCATGGCGCCACCGAACACCACCGGCGCAGTTTCGGGCCTGTCAAACGCGCACTGGGCATTGCCTGATTAAGTTAAGCGGGAACTGAAGATGGCTGAACCACGTTTCGTGCACCTGCGGGTGCATAGCGACTACTCCATGATTGACGGGCTGGCGAAAACCGGGCCGCTGGTGAAAAAGGCGGCCGCGCTCGGCATGCCGGCGCTGGCGATCACCGATTTCACCAACCTTTGCGGTCTGGTGAAGTTCTACGGTGCGGGGCATGGTGCGGGCCTGAAGCCGATTATCGGGGCCGATTTCCACGTTCAGAGCGATCTGTTTGCCGAGGAGCTGACTCAGCTGACGGTGCTTGCCGCCAACAACGAAGGCTATCAGAATCTTACGCTGCTGATTTCACGGGCATATCAGCGTGGTTATGGCGCTCAGGGGCCGTATATCGACCGTGAGTGGCTGGTTGAGCAGAAAGAAGGTCTGATTTTACTTTCCGGCGCGCGCATGGGCGACGTCGGGAAAGCGCTGCTGCGCGGAAACACCGCGCTGGTTGAGCAGTGTGTGGCATTCTACAAAGAGCATTTTCCGGATCGTTATTTCCTCGAATTAATCCGCACGGGCCGGGCCGATGAAGAAAACTATCTTCATGCCGCCGTGAAGCTTGCTGAAGATCGCGGGCTGCCGGTTGTCGCGACCAACGACGTGCGCTTTATTGACGCGGGTGACTTCGATGCCCACGAAATTCGCGTCGCCATCCATGATGGTTTTACCCTCGACGATCCCAAGCGTCCGCGCAATTACTCTTCGCAGCAGTACATGCGCACCGAAGACGAAATGTGCGAACTGTTCTCGGATATTCCGGAAGCGCTGGCCAATACCGTTGAGATTGCCAAACGCTGTAATGTGACCGTGCGCCTTGGCGAATACTTCCTGCCACAGTTCCCGACCGGCGACATGACCACCGAAGATTTCCTCGTCGTGAAATCGAAGGAAGGGCTGGAAGAACGTCTTGAGTTCTTATTCCCGGATCCGGCTGTTCGCGCGGAGAAGCGCCCGGAATATGACGAACGTCTGGATATCGAACTTCAGGTTATTAACCAGATGGGGTTCCCGGGCTACTTCCTGATCGTAATGGAATTTATCCAGTGGTCGAAGGATAACGGCGTGCCGGTAGGGCCGGGCCGTGGTTCCGGTGCGGGCTCTCTGGTGGCCTATGCGCTGAAGATTACCGACCTCGATCCGCTTGAATTTGATCTGCTTTTTGAACGTTTTCTTAACCCGGAACGTGTCTCGATGCCCGACTTCGACGTCGACTTCTGCATGGAGAAACGTGACCAGGTGATTGAGCACGTCGCCGATATGTACGGGCGCGATGCCGTTTCTCAGATAATTACCTTCGGTACGATGGCCGCAAAAGCGGTTATACGTGACGTAGGGCGCGTGCTTGGCCATCCTTATGGGTTTGTTGACCGCATTTCGAAGCTTGTGCCGCCCGATCCGGGCATGACGCTGGCCAAAGCCTTTGAAGCTGAACCGCAACTGCCGGAAATATATGAGGCAGATGAAGAGGTTAAAGCGCTGATCGACATGGCGCGTAAGCTTGAAGGCGTCACGCGTAACGCCGGGAAGCACGCCGGGGGCGTGGTTATCGCGCCAACCAAAATTACCGATTTTGCACCACTTTACTGCGACGAATCCGGGCATCATCCGGTTACCCAGTTCGATAAAAACGACGTTGAATATGCCGGGCTGGTGAAGTTTGACTTCCTCGGTCTGCGAACGCTGACGATCATCGACTGGGCGCTGAAGATGATCAACCCACGTCGGGCGAAGCAGGGTCTTGAGCCGATTGATATCGCCGCTATCCCGCTCGACGACAAGAAAAGCTTCGACATGCTGCAGCGCTCGGAAACGACCGCCGTGTTCCAGCTTGAATCCCGCGGCATGAAGGATCTGATTAAGCGCCTGCAGCCGGACTGCTTCGAAGATATGATCGCTCTGGTGGCGCTGTTCCGCCCGGGGCCGCTACAGTCGGGCATGGTGGATAACTTTATCGACCGTAAGCACGGCCGTGAAGAGATCTCCTACCCGGACGTGCAGTGGCAGCATGAAAGCCTGAAGCCGGTGCTGGAGCCGACCTACGGCATCATTCTGTACCAGGAACAGGTGATGCAGATTGCTCAGGTGCTCTCCGGCTATACGCTTGGCGGCGCGGACATGCTGCGTCGTGCGATGGGTAAGAAAAAGCCCGAAGAGATGGCGAAGCAGCGCGGCACCTTCGAAGAAGGGGCTATTAAGAACGGCATCGATGGCGAGCTGTCGATGAAAATCTTCGACCTGGTCGAAAAATTTGCGGGCTACGGCTTCAACAAATCCCACTCTGCGGCGTATGCGCTGGTGTCGTATCAGACGCTGTGGCTGAAGGCGCACTATCCGGCAGAGTTTATGGCTGCGGTGATGACCGCCGATATGGACAACACTGAGAAAGTCGTCGGCCTGGTGGACGAGTGCTGGCGCATGGGGCTGAAGATTCTGCCGCCGGATATTAACTCTGGCCTGTACCATTTCCACGTCAACGATGACGGGGAGATTGTCTACGGCATCGGCGCCATTAAGGGCGTTGGCGAAGGTCCGATTGAAGCTATTCTCGAAGCGCGAAACGAAGGCGGCTATTTCCGCGAGCTCTTCGACCTTTGCGCCCGCGTGGACACGAAAAAGCTGAACAAGCGCGTGCTGGAAAAGCTGATTATGTCCGGCGCGTTCGACAGGCTTGGCCCGCATCGTGCGGCGCTGGCGAACTCGTTGCCGGACGCGCTGAAGGCAGCCGATCAGCATGCAAAAGCCGAAGCCATCGGGCAGGTCGATATGTTCGGCGTGCTGGCGGAAGAGCCAGAACAGGTGGAACAATCCTACGCCAGCTGTCAGCCATGGCCGGAACAGATTGTTCTGGAAGGGGAGCGGGAAACGCTGGGTCTCTACCTGACCGGACACCCAATCACCCAATATCTGAAAGAGATTGAGCGTTACGCCGGGGGCGTAAGGCTCAAAGACATGCATCCGACCGATCGTGGTAAAGTCACCACGGCGGCGGGGCTTGTGATTGCCGCGCGGGTTATGGTCACCAAACGCGGCAATCGCATCGGCATCTGTACGCTGGATGACCGTTCCGGGCGTCTGGAGGTGATGTTATTCACCGACGCACTGGATAAATACCAGCATTTGCTGGAAAAAGACCGCATACTTATCGTCAGCGGACAGGTCAGCTTTGATGACTTCAGCGGCGGCCTTAAAATGATGGCCCGCGAAGTGATGGATATTGACGAAGCCCGTGAAAAATATGCTCGCGGGCTTGCTATCTCGCTGACGGACAGGCAAATTGATGACCAGCTTTTAAACCGTCTCCGTCAGTCTCTGGAACCCCATCGGTCGGGGACCATTCCAGTACATCTCTACTATCAGAGGGCGGATGCACGCGCACGATTGCGCTTTGGCGCGACCTGGCGTGTTTCTCCGAGCGATCGTTTACTCAACGATCTGCGTGGCCTCATTGGGTCGGAGCAGGTGGAACTGGAGTTTGACTAATACAGGAATACTATGAGTCTGAATTTCCTTGATTTCGAACAGCCGATTGCAGAGCTGGAAGCGAAAATCGATTCTCTGACGTCCGTTGGCCGTCAGGATGAAAAACTGGATATTAACATCGACGAAGAAGTGCATCGTCTGCGTGAAAAAAGCGTAGAGCTGACGCGTAAAATCTTCGCCGATCTCGGTGCATGGCAGGTTGCTCAGCTGGCTCGCCATCCGCAGCGCCCATATACCCTGGATTATCTGCGTCTGGCGTTCGATGAATTCGACGAGCTGGCAGGCGACCGCGCCTATGCCGATGACAAAGCTATCGTCGGCGGTATCGCGCGTCTTGATGGGCGTCCGGTGATGGTGATTGGCCATCAGAAAGGCCGTGAAACCAAAGAGAAAATCCGCCGTAACTTCGGCATGCCAGCGCCGGAAGGCTACCGTAAAGCGCTGCGCCTGATGGAAATGGCAGAGCGCTTCAACATGCCGATCGTGACCTTCATCGACACGCCGGGTGCGTATCCGGGCGTGGGCGCGGAAGAGCGCGGTCAGTCTGAAGCTATCGCACGTAACCTGCGTGAAATGTCTCGCCTGAAGGTGCCGGTAATCTGCACCGTAATCGGTGAAGGCGGCTCCGGCGGCGCACTGGCGATTGGCGTGGGCGATAAAGTGAATATGCTGCAGTACAGCACCTATTCCGTTATCTCTCCGGAAGGCTGTGCTTCCATTCTTTGGAAAAGCGCTGATAAAGCGCCGCTGGCCGCAGAAGCGATGGGCATTATTGCCCCGCGCCTGAAAGAGCTGAAGCTTATCGATACCGTCATCCCGGAACCACTGGGCGGCGCACACCGTAAGCCGGAAGTGATGGCTGCGAGCCTGAAAGCGCAGATCCTGGCGGATCTGGCCGATCTCGACGTGCTGAGCACCGAAGATCTGCTCAACCGTCGCTATCAGCGTCTGATGAGCTACGGCTACGCGTAAGAAAGCGTAAAGAGTGCTCTGAAAAAGCCACACTACGTGTGGCTTTTTTTATTTCCGCTATCCACCTGCGCTATGATTAACGGAGGTTTTTTCCAGGAGGAATGCGTGAATATTATCGCCATCATGGGGCCGCACGGCGTCTACCACAAAGATCAGCCGATTAAAGATCTTGAAGCGGCACTGACCCAACAGGGATTCAAAATTATCTGGCCGCAGAACAGCGCCGATCTCATTAAATTCGTTGAGCAAAATCCGCGGATCTGCGGGGTTATCTTCGACTGGGATGAGTACGGCGAAGACCTGTGCAGCGACATCAATCAGCTTAACGAATACCTGCCGCTGTATGCCTTCATCAATACCCATTCGACGCTCGACGTCAGCATCAACGATATGCGCATGGCGCTGTGGTTCTTTGAATACGCGCTCGGCGCGGCAGAAGACATCGCCACGCGTATAGGGCAATACACCAAAGAGTATCTCGACAACATTACCCCGCCGTTTACCCGCGCGCTGTTCAACTACGTGAAAGAGGGCAAGTATACCTTCTGCACACCGGGACACATGGCGGGTACGGCCTATCAGAAAAGCCCGGTCGGTTGCCTGTTCTATGACTTTTTTGGCGGCAATACGCTAAAGGCGGATGTCTCCATTTCCGTTACCGAACTGGGTTCCCTGCTCGATCATACCGGCCCACATCTGGAAGCCGAAGAGTACATTGCCCGCACCTTTGGTGCTGAGCAAAGCTATATGGTGACGAACGGCACCTCGACGTCGAACAAAATCGTCGGCATGTACGCCGCTCCGGCGGGAAGCACGCTGCTTATCGACCGCAACTGTCATAAGTCTTTGGCGCATTTACTGATGATGAGTGACGTGGTGCCGCTGTGGATGAAGCCAACGCGCAATGCACTGGGGATCCTCGGCGGTATTCCGAAGCGTGAATTCACCCGCGAGACAATTTCGCAAAAAGTAAATGCAACTGCCGGGGCGAAATGGCCGGTTCATGCGGTGATCACTAACTCCACCTACGACGGTCTGCTCTATAACACCACCTGGATTAAAGAGACGCTCGACGTGCCGTCGATTCACTTTGACTCCGCCTGGGTGCCGTACACCCATTTTCACCCGATTTATCAGGGAAAAAGCGGCATGAGCGGCGAGCGGGTGCCGGGGAAAGTGATCTACGAAACGCAGTCGACGCATAAAATGCTGGCGGCGCTGTCGCAGGCGTCGCTTATACACATCAAAGGCGATTACGATGAAGATACCTTCAACGAAGCCTTTATGATGCACACGTCTACTTCGCCGAGCTATCCGATAGTTGCCTCAATTGAAACCGCTGCGGCGATGCTGCGCGGCAATCCGGGTAAGCGCCTGATTAATCGCTCGGTTGAACGTGCGCTGCATTTCCGCAAAGAGGTTCAGCGTCTGCGTGAAGAGTCTGATGGCTGGTTCTTCGATATCTGGCAGCCGGAAAACGTCGATGAAGCAATGTGCTGGCCGGTATCACCGGGCGAAGAGTGGCACGGTTTTGCCGATGCTGATGCCGAACATATGTATCTCGATCCGGTAAAAGTGACCATTCTGACGCCGGGTATGGACGAGCAGGGCAACATGAGCGATGAAGGGATCCCGGCTGCGCTGGTGGCGAAGTTTCTTGATGAACGCGGCGTCGTGGTTGAGAAAACCGGGCCGTATAATCTGCTGTTTCTGTTCAGCATCGGCATCGACAAAACCCGTGCGATGGGGCTGCTGCGCGGCCTGACGGAGTTTAAAAGATCCTACGATTTGAATCTTCGCGTCAAAAATATGCTCCCGGATCTGTATGCTGAAGATCCTGATTTCTACCGCAATATGCGTATTCAGGATCTGGCGCAGGGGATCCATAAGCTGATTCGTCAGCATCAGCTGTCCCATTTGATGCTGCGTGCGTTTGACGTGCTGCCCGAAATGAAAATGACGCCGCACCAGGCCTGGCAGCGGCAGATCAAAGGAGAAGTTGAGACGATCGAAATCGAACAGCTGGTGGGGCGCGTATCGGCTAATATGATCCTGCCCTATCCGCCAGGCGTGCCGCTGCTGATGCCGGGGGAAATGATCACCGAGGAGAGTCGCGCCGTACTCGATTTTCTGCTGATGCTTTGCTCGATTGGCCGCCACTATCCCGGTTTTGAAACCGACATTCACGGCGCGAAGCGCGACGAGGATGGTGTGTACCGGGTACGAGTCTTAAAAGAGGCCTGAGTGCTTGCCTCAGGCGGGCCGGGGCAGGTAACGTGCTGCGACACCTCAAAGGAGAAAACATGCTCGGTTTAAAACAGGTTCACCATATCGCTATCATCGCCAGCAACTACGCCAACAGTAAGGCGTTCTATTGTGACATTCTCGGCTTCACGCTGGAGAGCGAGTTCTATCGCGAAGAGCGAGACTCCTGGAAGGGCGATCTGGCGCTCAACGGCCAGTACACTATCGAGCTGTTTTCTTTCCCTTTCCCGCCTGCGCGCCCGTCGCGACCCGAAGCCTGTGGCCTGCGTCATCTGGCCTTCAGCGTCGATGATATCGATGCGGCGGTCGCTCATCTGGAAAGCCACGGCGTGAAGTGTGAGGCGATTCGTGTCGATCCGTTCACCGAACGTCGGTTTACCTTCTTCAACGATCCGGACGGCCTGCCGCTGGAGCTGTATCAGCAATAAATCATGAATCTTAACTCCCTCGTCGATGCGTTACATCCCCACCGAAACATTCTGGTCGCCTTTAGCGGCGGCCTGGATTCGACGGTCCTTTTGCATCAGCTAGTGTATCTGCGTGAACGCACACCTGATTTACAGTTGCGCGCAATTCATGTCCATCATGGGATCAGTGCCAACGCTGATGCGTGGGTGGAGCACTGTCAGCAGGTTTGTACCGACTGGCAGGTACCGCTCATTGTCACAAGAGTCAGCCTCGCCGATGACGGAAAAGGGACAGAGGCTCACGCGCGTGAAGCCAGGTATCAGGCTTTCCGCGAGGCTTTGCGCGAGGGAGAAGTGCTGGTAACCGCGCAGCATATCGACGATCAATGTGAAACGCTGCTGCTGGCGCTGAAGCGGGGAAGTGGCCCTGCCGGGCTGTCGGCGATGGCCAATGATTCAGCGTTTGCCGGCACACGTCTGCTCAGGCCATTGCTTAACGAATCCCGGGTATCGCTGGAGTATTGGGCTATTTCCCACCAGCTGAGCTGGATTGAAGACGAAAGCAATCAGGACGATGCTTACGATCGCAACTTCCTGCGTCTTCGTGTCGTCCCTTTGCTTACTGAGCGCTGGCCGCACTTTTCTCAGGCCGTAGCACGTAGCGCGTCGCTGTGCGGTGAACAGGAACAGCTCCTGGATGAATTGCTTGCCGAAGAACTGGCGGCGTTGACGGGGGAATATGGGCAGATTGCGATTGAGCCCCTGTTGGCGGTCAGCGAGATCCGGCGAGCCGCCATTCTGCGCCGCTGGCTGGCGCAGCATCAGATGACGATGCCTTCGCGTGGCATGCTGGAACGCCTGTGGCAGGAGGTCGCCCTCGCGCGTGAAGATGCCGCCCCGCTGCTGCGCCTGGGGAACATTGACGTTCGCCGCTATCAGCAGCAGCTGTGGTTGGTTGCCGCATACAACCGTGAACTTTATTCGCAGCAGGCCTGGGCGGATACGGACCAGCCACTCTTGCTGCCAGGTTCCGGCGTGCTTCGCCTGGTTACCGGAGAGGAGATTCGCGCGCCGAAAGCGGATGAACCCGTAAGTATTCGTTATGCCGCTTCAGGAACGCTGCATATCGTTGGGCGTCAGGGTGGGCGAAAACTCAAGAAAATCTGGCAGGAGATGGGGGTCGCACCGTGGTTACGGGATACCACGCCGCTGCTTTTTTATGGTGATACGCTGATTGCAGCGGCGGGTTACTTTGTGACGGTTGAAGGGCAGTACAGGGAAGGAGAGGTCGGGCTGGCGCTTATCAGACAAAAAAACGGGCAGTAACACTGCCCGTTCAGGGGTTATTCGACGCTCACCACGACGGTACCGATTTCCGGGTGGCTGAAGCTTGCTATCTTGTCGAGTCGCAGTTCCCGGCTTTCGCCTGAGATCTCAACCACCAGATATTCGACGTTTTTTCGTGAGACTAAGTCACTGGCTTTCGCCTTCAGCGCTTCGCCATCCTTCAGTTCCAGTGCCAGAACAAGATGGTGCTGACAGGCGAGTTCGAGATTGTCATAGTCGTCACAGTTGATCGGTTGATAAGACTCATTCGTTGACATAATCGCTCACCAGTAAGTTTGCCGCCGCATACGCGGCTTTTTCCCTGACCGACTCTGAAATCGCGTCATCTGCCGCCACTTCATTCAATACTTTTAGCACACAACCCAGCGCATCCGGAATATATCCCAAGTCCCCGCTGGCTATTTCCGCATACCGCTTGCGTATTAACTCACAATAGTTTTCCACATGTCCTCCTGTCAGCGTTCTGACTTAACTGTGGGATGCAAGTTTAAGCCTACGAAGATAAACTCTGTTTAGCAAGGTGACTATACCATACTCATTTAAGCAATATCAGCAGGATGAGCGGTTCAGCGCTGAATTGGCGACAGCCTTTTGCGGCCGATTTCGGTACAATGGCCGCCAATTTTCAGGAGTAAAATCATGGCGCTGAAAGCGACTATTTATAAAGCGGTGGTGAACGTTGCCGATCTCGACCGTAACCAGTTCCTCGATGCCAGCCTGACGCTGGCTCGTCATCCGTCGGAAACCGAAGAGCGCATGATGCTGCGCCTGCTGGCATGGATCATGTATGCCGACGACCGGCTGCAGTTTACCCGCGGTCTCAGCGCGGAAGACGAGCCGGAAGTGTGGCTACTGAACGATCATCTGGGCGTGGATCTGTGGATTGAACTGGGCTTGCCGGACGAGCGGCGAATCAAAAAAGCCTGCTCTCGTTCGAAACAGGTGGCTCTGTTTGCCTACAACACCCGTGCGGCAGAGATTTGGTGGCAGCAAAATCAGGCTGCGCTTTCGGGATTTGATAACCTCACCGTCTGGTATTTCGACGATGCCCAACTCGCGCAGTTGATAGCATTCGCTGCGCGTAACATGACGCTGCAGGCGACGCTACAGGAGGGCACGCTATGGCTCTCCGACGCTCGGAATAATCTGGAAATTATTCCCGTTAACTGGCAACAACCGCAATGATCGTTATCTCCCGTCAGGTGGCTATTGCTGACGAAGAGGTGGAGATCACCGCTATTCGTGCGCAGGGCAACGGCGGACAGCACGTGAACAAAGCCTCTACGGCTATTCATCTGCGCTTTGACATCCGGGCCTCCGGCCTGCCAGAGTATTACAAATCGCGCCTGTTAGCTGCCAGCCACCATTTGATCACGGCTGATGGCATTATTATTATCAAGGCGCAGGAATATCGCAGTCAGGAAATGAATCGGGAAGCGGCGCTGGCACGACTGGTGTCAGTCATTCAGACGTTAACCGCCGAACAGAAGCATCGCCGTGCAACCCGCCCGACCCGCGCGTCGAAAGAGCGGCGTCTGGCGTCAAAATCACAAAAATCATCGGTGAAAGCGATGCGGGGAAAAGTTCGCCATGGCGGCGAATAACTCGATGAATTAAAAGCATAAGGAAATTAAAGTGAAGAAGGTACTGGTCGCCCTCGCAGCGATGGGCATACTGAGCGTATTGCCGGGCTGTAATAATCGTTCAGATGAGCAAACTCTGAAAGCCGGGCAGGAAGCTGCGCTACAGCCGATGCAGCAGAGCTGGCGTGGTGTGCTGCCATGTGCGGATTGCGAAGGCATTGAAACGACGCTGTTCCTCGAAAAAGATGGCACCTGGGTAATGAATGAGCGCTACCAGGGTGTGGCACATGAACCTTCGTCATTTGGTTCTTATGGCACCTGGGCACGCACTGCCGAGAAGCTGGTGCTTACTGACAGCCAGGGTGAGAAGTCCTACTACCGCGCGAAAGGCGATAAGCTGGAAATGCTGGACAGGGAAGGGAACCCTATTGTCTCTAAGCTGAACTACACGCTGGAGCCGGTTAAATCCAGCCTGCCGAATACGCCAATGGCCATGCGCGGCATGTATTCCTACATGGCCGATGCCGCCACCTTCACCGATTGTGCAACCGGTAAACGCGTTGCCGTGGCGAATAATGCGCAGCTGGAACGTGACTATGCCGCCGCGCGTGGAACGGCAACGAAGCCGGTGCTGCTGACGGTGGAAGCGCACTTTACGCTGGAGCCAAACCCGGACACGGGCGAACAGGTCAAGACGCTGAAGACGGATAAAGACGCGAAGTTTATGCCTGGGAAAGAGTGCAGGAATTAAGTTAGCGCAGATAAATGAAAAAGGCCTCGCACTGCGAGGCCTTTGTGTTTTTAGCCTTTGATGGCCTTCACCAGGTAGTTGAGGATCTCCCCGGTTTTAATCATCTGCTTCTCGCCGTTGCGACGGTATTTGTATTCGATGTCGTCGCTGTCGAGGTTACGATCGCCGATGACGATAGTGTGCGGAATGCCAATCAGCTCCATGTCAGCGAACATCACGCCCGGACGCTCTTTACGGTCGTCCATCAGCACTTCGATGCCCTGTGCGCGCAGTTCAGCGTAGAGTTTCTCCGCCAGTTCCTGCACGCGGTAGGATTTGTGCATGTTCATCGGCAGGATAGCGACCTGGAACGGAGCGATGTTGTCCGGCCAGACGATACCGCGCTCATCGTGGTTCTGCTCAATGGCCGCTGCGACCACACGCGTAACGCCGATACCGTAACAGCCCATAGTCAGCGTCTGGTTACGACCATCTTCACCCTGAACGGCAGCCTTCATCGCTTCGGAATATTTGGTGCCGAGCTGGAAGATATGGCCAACTTCGATACCGCGTTTGATAAGCAACGTACCTTTGCCGTCCGGGCTTGGATCGCCCGCCACAACGTTACGAATGTCTGCTACTTCCGGCGTCGCTACATCGCGATCCCAGTTAATGCCGAAGTAGTGCTTGCCGTCCACGTTTGCGCCAGCGGCGAAATCGCTCATGGCGGCAACGGTACGGTCAATTACCACCGGAACAGGCATATTGATTGGACCCAGAGAGCCCGGACCTGCGTTGGCGACGGCACGGATTTCTGCTTCGGTCGCGAAAGTCAGCGGACTGGCGACCTGCGGCAGTTTCTCCGCTTTAACTTCATTCAGCTCGTGATCGCCACGTACCAGCAGCGCGACCAGCGGATAGCTGCTGCCTTCAACGGCTTTCACCAGCAGCGTTTTCACGGTTTTTTCAACCGGCAGACCAAACTGCTCAACCAGCTCAGCGATGGTTTTGGCATTTGGCGTATCGACCAGCGTCATTTCCTTCGTCGCGGCTGCGCGAGGTTCTTTCGGTGCCAGCGCTTCAGCGAACTCAATATTTGCCGCAAAGTCAGAGGCGTCAGAGAAGATAACGTCATCTTCACCGCTGGAAGCCAGAACCTGGAATTCATGAGACGCGCTGCCGCCAATCGAACCGGTATCTGCCTGAACGGCGCGGAAATCCAGACCCATACGGCTGAATATTTTGCTGTAGGCTGCATACATCGCGTCGTAGGTTTCCTGCAGGGATTCCTGAGATGTATGGAACGAGTAGGCGTCTTTCATGACGAATTCACGGGAACGCATTACGCCGAAGCGTGGGCGTACTTCGTCACGGAATTTTGTCTGGATCTGGAAGAGATTCAGCGGCAGCTGTTTGTAAGAGCTCAGCTCATTACGCATCAGGTCGGTGATCACTTCTTCATGCGTTGGGCCGAGCACAAACGGACGATCGCCGCGATCGGCAATACGCAGCAGCTCAGGACCGTACTGTTCCCAGCGGCCGCTCTCTTCCCAGAGGTCAGCGGGCTGAACCACCGGCATCAATACCTCAATGGCACCGGCGTTGTTCATCTCTTCACGCACGATGTTTTCGACTTTTTTCAGGACGCGCACGCCGGTCGGCAGCCAGGTATATAACCCGGAAGCGAGCTTGCGAATCATCCCGGCGCGCAGCATCAGCTGGTGGCTGATAACCTCGGCGTCGGCAGGTGTCTCCTTCAGCGTGGAGAGCAGGTATTGACTAGTACGCATGTTATTACGGTTCCATTTGAACGATGGGCGCAGGCGGGGTTGCCCGCCTGATACAAAAAAAGTGGTTTAGTTTATCAGCCTGGCAGAGTTGTCAAAAGAGAGGAGGCGAAAATTAGCGAGCTTCTAAAGCAAAGACTTCGAACCCCGCATCGGTCACGCGCCAGCGGACGTTAAAATCGTGTAGCCAGACGGCGTAGGTTTTCCCGGTTTCCTCGCCTTTACGATAGGCCGGACGAGGATCCTGAGCCAGCACGTCGGCAATAAACGCACGCAGATGAGGGTAGCGCTTTTCCAGAACAGGAAACTGGCTTTCCAGTTCCGCTGTGAAGCTGATATTAACGCTAGCCACAGGCGCCTGCTGGGCGTAGCTCGCCTGCGCGTCCGGCAACGCTTCGGCGAAAGGCAAATAAGGTTTGATATCAACAACTGGCGTGCCGTCGACCAGATCGAGGCCGCCCAACTGCAGAATGACCTGATCTTTGTGGCAGCGCACGCCTTTCAGCTCAACAAGCGACATTCCAATAGGGTTCGGGCGAAACGTCGAACGGGTGGCAAACACGCCCATTCTGGCGTTACCCCCTAAGCGCGGTGGACGCACGGTAGGTCGCCAGCCGCCTTCCATGGTTTGATGGAAAACAAACAGTACCCAAAGATGGCTGAAATCTTCCAGACCCCGAACGGCGTCAGTCTGATTGTAGGGTGGAAGGAGGTGAAGCTCGCCGCTGCCGTATTGTACCAGGCCAGGCTGGCGGGGTACGGCAAACTTCTCTTTATAGGGTGAGCGGATAACGCCTATCTGCTCGAAGGAAAATCCACTCATTGCGCCGAAACGTTGAGGGCGGTGCCAAGGCAGACGGCCTGGCGGTAGCAGCCAGGCGTACCGCTGGTGACTTCACAGCTGTGCAGAAGAACGGCGTTGGCCCTCATTTTGGCTGCGTTGATTTGCAGGCGCTTGCGAGCTGTCGGGATATTCGGTGGGGAGTCCTGATTAGAGGCCTGGCAGGATTCGCCGCTGACTTCACCGAGATCGCGGAACGGTTTCCCGACCAGCTCTTCGGCACTGTTATAGATTCTTACTGGCGCAGGGCGCGTAGCTTTTGGTTTCGCTGGCTCTGTTTTGGCAGGCGCGGCGGTGCTTTGTACTGGTTCGACAGGAGATCTGCTCAGCATTGAACAGCCGCTCAGGATGAGCGTTAAGAAACAGATCGGTAAAGCACGCATAGGATTCCCTCAATAAATAAAAGCCGACCGTTTTGAATCAGGCGGCGGCCAAAAATGACAAGACGGGCATAAAGCCCGTCCTGAATAATATTACTTTGTGAAAAGATTACCAGCCTTTAACGGCACCACCGTTGAAGATCTTGTTCGCAGCTTCGTACACTTCATCAGAGTGATACGCTTCAACGAATTTCTTCACGTTTTCCGCATCTTTGTTGTCTTCGCGGCTCACGATCAGGTTCACGTATGGGGAGTCTTTGTCTTCAACAAAGATGCCGTCTTTTGCTGGCGTCAGGCCAATCTGGCTGGCGTAAGTGGTATTGATAACGGCCAGAGCAATCTGAGCGTCGTCAAGAGAACGCGGCAGCTGAGGCGCTTCCAGCTCAACAATTTTCAGGTTTTTTGGATTCTCGGTAACGTCCAGAACGGTTGGCAGCAGACCCACGCCGTCTTTCAGTTTGATCAGACCCACTTTCTGCAGCAGCAGCAGGGAGCGGCCAAGGTTGGTTGGATCGTTAGGTACGGCAACCTGAGAGCCGGGCTGCAGCTCATCCAGGGATTTGATTTTTTTGGAGTAGCCTGCAATCGGGTAAACGAAGGTATTGCCGACCGCAACCAGTTTGTAGCCGCGATCTTTGATCTGCTGATCCAGATATGGCTTGTGCTGGAAGGCGTTGGCGTCAATGTCGCCTTTGCTCAGCGCTTCGTTTGGCAGTACGTAGTCGTTGAAAGTTACCAGTTCAACGTCGAGGCCGTATTTCTCTTTCGCCACTTTCTGAGCGACTTCAGCAACCTGCTGTTCAGCACCCACGATCACGCCTACTTTAATATGGTTTGGGTCTTTCTCATCCTGACCGCAACCCACCAGTGCCAGAGAACCAATCAGGGCACCCACTGCCGCAAAGGTTTTAAACTTGAACGCCATTTTCTTTCCTTAAACTCTTAGAGTTGTATGTTGTGTGTAACGTTACTTGTGAGTGACAGCCCGGACGATGCGATCGCCAGAGAATTGAATTAAATAAACCAGAACCACCAGTAATACCAGAACGGTATTCATAACCGTAGCGTTATAACCAATGTAGCCGTACTGATAGCCAATCTGGCCCAGACCACCGGCACCAACGGCACCGCCCATTGCAGAGTAGCCGACCAGGGTAATTAGCGTAATGGTAGCCGCGTTCACCAGGCCCGGCAGCGCTTCTGGCAGCAGGACTTTGCGTACAATTTGCATGGCTGTTGCGCCCATGGCGCGTGAAGCTTCAATCAGGCCCGTAGGGATTTCCAGCAGGGCGTTTTCTACCATGCGGGCAATAAACGGAGCTGCGCCGACGGTCAGCGGGACGATCGCCGCCTGAAGGCCAATTGAGGTTCCGACAATCACGCGAGTGAAGGGAATCATCCAGACCAGCAGGATAATAAAAGGAATAGAACGGAAGATGTTTACGACCGCAGAAAGGGTACGATACAGCTTCGCGCTTTCGGCAATCTGACCCGGACGAGTGACGTACAGCAGCACGCCTACCGGCAGGCCCAGCACAAAGCCAAAGAAACCGGAAACAAAGGTCATCGCCAGCGTTTCCCAGACGCCGCGCGCCAGCAACCACATCATTGGCTCAGACATAACCTAGTACCTCTACTTTTACATGGTGTTCCTGCAGCCAGCTGATGGCCGCCTGCGTATCTTCTTGTGTGCCGTGCATTTCGGTCAGCATGATGCCGAACTTCACGCCGCCTGCGTAATCCATCTGCGCGCTGATAATGTTGTTATTCACGTTAAAGCGGCGCGCGGTTTCCGATAACAAAGGGGCATCAACGGACTGGCCGGTAAACTCCATGCGCAGCATCGGGACGCTGTCAGATTGCTGTTCAGGCTTCAGGCGAGCCAGATAATCTTCCGGAATATCCAGATGCAGCGTGGACTGAATAAACTGCTGCGCCAGCGGCGTTTTCGGATGAGAGAACACTTCACTGACGGTGTCCTGCTCAATCAGCTCGCCGTTGCTGATCACGGCCACGCAGTCACAGATGCGTTTCACGACATCCATTTCATGCGTAATAAGGAGAATGGTCAGGCCCAGGCGACGGTTGATGTCCTTCAGCAGCTCGAGAATTGAACGGGTTGTGGCGGGATCCAGCGCGCTGGTGGCCTCATCGCATAACAGTACTTTAGGGTTGCTTGCCAGGGCGCGTGCGATCGCGACACGCTGTTTTTGCCCGCCGGAGAGGTTGCCCGGGTAGCTGTCGTGTTTATCTGCCAGGCCAACAAGGTCGAGCAGCTCGGTTACGCGACGTTTGATTTCCTCTTTTGGCGTGTTGTCCAGCTCCAGCGGCAAAGCTACGTTGCCAAATACGGTACGGGAGGACAGCAGATTAAAGTGCTGGAAAATCATGCCTATCTGGCGACGAGCTTTGGTTAACTGGGATTCAGAAAGGGCGGTTAAGTCCTGGCCATCAACCAGAACGCTTCCCTGGGTTGGGCGCTCAAGTAAATTAACGCAGCGGATCAGGGTGCTTTTACCTGCACCTGACGCGCCGATGACGCCGTAAATTTGTCCTGCAGGAACATGCAGGCTGACATTATTCAGTGCCTGAATGGTTCTGTGACCCTGCTGGAACACTTTGGTGATATTCGAAAGTTTAATCATTAGCTATTTATTATCGTGTAGTGATTTGCCGTGGCATTTTCTGCTGTTGCACAGCGCAGAGACCGTCAATGAAATGGATGGTAAGGCATCCAGACGTCTAAATCAATCCGGAGCGGCGATAATGAGCACTTTATTGGCGTCAGAAACATGAGATACTAGCGGCACAAGCCTTATTCAGGAGTAAACCGGTGGCAAAAACCGTTCCCGCTATTTTCTTAGACCGTGATGGCACCATTAATGTCGATCATGGCTACGTCCACGAAATTGATGCATTTGAGTTTATCGATGGCGTCATTGACGCTATGCGCGAGCTGAAAGAGATGGGCTACGCGTTGGTGCTGGTAACCAACCAGTCCGGTATTGCGCGCGGTAAATTTACGGAAGCGCAGTTCGAAACTCTGACCGAGTGGATGGACTGGTCACTGGCCGACCGTGGCGTCGATCTGGATGGCATCTATTATTGTCCTCACCATCCGCAGGGCACGGTTGAAGAGTTTCGCCAGGTGTGCGATTGCCGTAAGCCGCACCCGGGAATGCTTATCTCTGCTCGTGATTTCCTGCATATCGATATGGACGCCTCTTTTATGGTTGGCGACAAAGTTGAAGATATGCAGGCCGCTGCTGCCGCAGGCGTTGGAACGAAGGTCCTGGTCCGTACCGGCAAACCTGTTACCAATGAGGCTGAAAATGCAGCTGATTGGGTGATTGATAGCCTGGCAGCGTTGCCTGCAGCCATCAAAAAGCAGAAAAAGTAGGCTTTGAGGCGAAAAGATGAGCGGTTGAAATAAAAATGTATTTTTCCGCTTGTCATTCCTCGGGAGCTCCCTATAATGCGCCTCCAT
>NZ_JBFLVD010000028.1:0-1745 GCF_040750395.1 Scandinavium sp. UTDF21-P1B | reverse complement strand
GTTTATTGTCAACACCACCACTCAGGGCAATCAGGGATACGGCGGTGACGCCATAGATGTAACCCACATCCTGGATGCCACGCTGATGGCGGACGGCAATGTGTACATCACCTGGCAGTCCGACAACGTTGACGGAAGCGGTATGGGCGTGGAAGGGATCGTGGTGAACCCGGATGCTTCCTACTACTCAGAGTTTACGGTTAATACCGCGAAGGCCGGGGATCAGACGCACTCTTCCGTAGCGGCACTGCCCGGCGGCGGCTCCATTGTGGTCTGGCAGTCCACGACCGGTGACGGCTCGGGCACCTGCATTAAAGGACAGATGCTGGATGCGAAGGGCCAGCCTGTTGGAAGCGAGTTTACGGTTAACGCCACCACGGCGGGGGATCAGCTTACGCCGCAGGTGACGGTACTGCCGAACGGCAATTTCCAGGTGGTCTGGAGCAGCGGTGTTTATATCAAGGGGCAGACTTTCTCCTATACGCGGGACGAACACTCTCAGGTTAACGGTGTAATCACGTCGGGGGCTGAGTTCAACGTGAACACCGGAAGTGGGGCAGATAATCAGACCAGCCCGGTGATTACTACCCTGGCCGATGGCGGCTATATGGTGGTCTGGCAGGCCTCCGTAAACAATACATGGCAGATTTATGGTCGCCAGTATAACGCTGACGGTGAGCCGGTTACGGCCCAGACGGTGCTGGCGACGACGATGCTGAGTACGCCAAATATCTGGAATGCCTTCGTAGGGGACTGGAATCCGTTACCGACGGTAACAACGCTGGCGGATGGCCGGGTGGCGATTGCCTATACCACGAAAGGGAATGGCTACGATGCCACGGTTGTGCTTTACGATCCGGCTACCCACGTGACGGGAACCCCGGTGGTGGTCAACCAGACGTTAGGGAACAATCAGGCTTCTCCGGTAGTGACGGCCCTGGGCAACGGTAACTTTATTGTGACCTGGGACTCGAACAATAACGGCGGTCCGGATCAGACCGGCTTTAGCGTCTGGGGACGTCTGTTCGACGCCAGCGGGAATGCGCTGGGAAATGAGTTTATGATCAATACCGCGACGGTAGGGGATCAGCAGCTTCCGATCGTGGTAAGCCGTGAGGACGGTAGCTTTGTGGTGGTGTTCGTGTCGGCAACCGACAGTGCGCCAGGGGTGGGTACCTATGGCATCTACGCTCAGTATTTTGATGCGAACGGCAACAAGATTGGGCAGCAGATGCAGATTAACCAGCTGACTTCTGGCGACCAGATTGAAGTGGATGCCACCTTCCTTGAGGGCGGACAGCTGTATGTGACCTGGACCGATCAGGGCGTTGCGGACGGTGCTGGCTCAGCAATTAAGGGACGCATCGTGGATCTGGCCGAAACCCTCGGCCTGACGCAGGAAACACCGAAAAATGACGATCCGACCACCATTGACTATCAACCAGCAACGGAGACGGCGGCCGATTCTCTGCCGCCAAACGTGGGGATCTCGGTAAACAACTCCGACCGGCTGGGCGGCCAGACCGAACCGGGCGCTACCGTGACGGTTATCGATGCGAAAGGTAAGCCGCACGTGACCGTGGCGGACAGTAAAGGTGCATGGCATCTGGAGCCGAACCCGCTGGCGGTTGGGGAGAATGGGTATATTTCAGCCGCTGATACGGCGGGTAATTCGGGCGCGCCTGTTCTGATTCGCGGTACGGCTCTGGACGGTTACGACCTGTTGAACGAAAGCACTCAGGTGA
>NZ_JBFLVD010000027.1:0-80244 GCF_040750395.1 Scandinavium sp. UTDF21-P1B | reverse complement strand
TGGAGGCGCATTATAGGGAGTTCTGAGACGTTGACAAGCCCTGTTTGAAAAAAACTTTTCAACCGTCTCTTTTTTACTCAAATGCCTGGTAATCACCCAGTTTTTCAAGCCTTTCGAAGCCATAACGCTGCAAAACGGGTAAAAGCTGCTCAGTTTCCGGCGTCAGCGCCATGCAGAACGCCACATTCTCTTCTGATGATTTCGCATCTGGCGATTCATGTTCGAGCAACCAGGCCGTACGCCGGGCAATAGCCGCACCGGAATCCACCAGCCTCGTGCCTTCCGGCAGAACGGCAAGCAGTTCCTCCTGTACAAGAGGAAAATGCGTACATCCTAATACCACTGTGTCCGGCGGCTCGGGCATTCTCAACCACGGACGCAGAATTCGGCGCAGTTCTTCCAGAGAAACAGGTTCGCCGTGCAGCTTTGCTTCCGCCAGTACCACCAACTCCGCCGAGCCCAGCATTTCAATCTGGCACTCATTGGCAAAACGCTCGATCAGCTCACGCGTATAAGGGCGTTTTACCGTCCCGCGCGTTGCCAGCAAACCAACGATGCCATTCGCCGTCAGGCGAGCTGCGGGTTTTATCGCGGGCACTACACCCACAACCGGGAATGCAAACTTCTCGCGTAAGGCGGGGAGGGAAACGGTGCTGGCGGTATTACAGGCAATCACTGCCAGAGCAAGAGGGTAACGCGCCTGCACCGCCGTGACGATTTCCAGCACGCGCTCAACGATAAACGCTTCACTCTTTTCACCGTAAGGGAAGGCAACGTTATCGAAGGCGTAGATGTAATGCAGATCCGGCAACAGATGCCGAATCTCATTATAAACCGACAACCCACCGACCCCGGAATCAAACACCAGGACGGTGGGACGTGGATCAGAAGGTGTAGCTGCCAGACAAGGTGTATTCCCGTCCTGCAGTTTCGTAGCCATAAACTGTCTCGTAATCTTTATCGAACAGGTTGGCGATTTTACCACGAACTGTCAGGTGAGAGGTGACCGGATATGAAACGGCGAGATCCCACAAGCTCACGCCGCCCATCTGAACACGCTCTGAACTGTAGGTATTCGGATCGATTGCGACATCATAACGCGTGCCCAGATAGCGGTACGCCACATTCCAGTCGAGATCCCAGACCCGCCAGTCAAGCTGATACTTCACCTGCTGCTTAGAACGACGTGCCAGCACTTCATTAGTTTTAGCATTTCGCGGATCGACATAGTCATAGGAAATTTGATGCCCTAACGGCCCCGTATCAAACTGCGCCGTCGCTTCAATACCTTTGATACGAGCTTCACCGATATTGTAATAGCGATAGGTATGCGGATCGCTGTCAATCAGGTTGTCAATATCGTTCCGATATCCCGTTACACGCCAGTTGACCGGGCCAGTAAGACCTTCGAAACCACCTTCCCATTGCTTGCTCTCTTCAGGCTTGAGGTCCGGGTTGCCGTATGCAGCGCTATGGATTTGACTCATGGTTGGCGCTTTATAAGCCGTACCGTAAGAACCGATAATCCGGTAACCATCAACAAACTCCCAGGCCGCACTGGTCTGCCAGGTGCTGTGGTTACCGAAATTGGAGTTATCATCATTACGGGCAGCGGCTTCCAGCGTCACGCTGTCAAAAAGCTGCTGAGTCGCCGAAAGGAATACGCCGGTGTTGTGCTGCTCGTAGCCTTCATCCAGATAGCCCGTACCTGCCTGGGTTTTCTGTTTCTGCCAGTCCACACCCGCGCCGATATTACCGTGACCTACGGTAAAGGTGTTCAGCCACTGTGCGGTGTACTGCTTGACGTCATCTGTCGTCGCGGAGGAAGCGTAACGGCCTTTGCTCGGGTCATAGTTCTGATCTTTGCTGCGGCCATAGCCCGCCACAAGTTGCGACTGATAAATGCCCTGGCTATAGCGCAAACCCGTATCCCAGTTCTGGCTGTAAAGCTGACGGGTATCTGGTCGGCCATCAACCATAAAGTTGGCATCATAGTGATCGTAACCGTCATACGCCGTACGGTTATCGTAGCCAAAGCCACGAACGAAGCCGCTCAGGTTGTCAGTGATCTGCTGTTCTACGGAGCCGAATAGCGACTTACTCATAAATCCATCCCGGTCAGGCTGACGCGGTGCATCTTGCGCATCAATATCAAACCCGCGGGTATAGGTGTAGTTGCCGCCCAGCGTAACCTGAGTTTTATCGTAGGTCTGCTGGAAAGAACCATCATAACTTTGATAACCATGGGAGCCGAAGCCCGCAGAAATCTCACCACCAGGCTTATCACGGCCAGTAATAATGTTGATCACTCCGCCAATAGCATCCGAACCATAGAGTGCCGAGCGCGGGCCACGAATATATTCAATACGTTGTACCAACGAAACGGGGATTTGGCTGAGATCCGGGACGTTGCTGATGCCTGCATTATTCAGAGGGATGCCATCAATCAGTACCAGCACATGGCGAGATTCCGTACCACGGATAAAAGTCGACGAAGTCGCCCCCATTCCACCGCTTTGCGCAATATCAACCCCAGGAAGACGTGACATAACTTCCGTGACGCTTTGCGCCTGCCAGCGTTGGATATCTTCACGAGTGACAACCGAGGTAGGCGCCAGCACCGTATTGAGAGGCTGTTGAAAACGATTTGCCGTGACGACCATCGTGTCTGAGCTGCCATCCTGCGCCCAGCCAGAAAAAGCTGTGACGGAGAGCGCCGTCAGCAGCGAAGCTTTTTTAATCATTGTTAAAAGCATCCAGTAAATAAGAAGGATGCCGCTGGCCTCATGGCTATTCGCGAGCATGAGGATCCGTTGCGACGTACTCCGGCAGGTCTTCGGGCTGGAAGGCCCCCGAAAGGATTCGGGGTGAAGAAATGATGACTTCCCGCCAATGGGCAGTGTCTGCTTACGCTCTCATTTCGCCTTACTCTACCGCTGCGCGTCAGCTCCAGATTTGCACTGGATTCCCTTTTAACTCACAGGACCGGAAACAGGATGCTACATTCAGAAACATGCAGATGTCCAGACTGCTATTCACCGCGGCCAGGCCATCGAAGGCTGGACATCCTGTGAGCATTCCCTACAATCGCCGCGTTATTTCTCTCTTACAGGAAGCACCATGACCCCTGAACACCTGCCGACAGAACAGTACGAGGCCCAACTGGCGGAGAAAGTCGTCCGCCTGCAAAGCATGATGGCGCCGCACAATGCACCGGTTCCGGAGGTGTTCCGCTCACCCGTCAGCCACTACCGCATGCGTGCCGAATTCCGTATGTGGCACGACGGCGACGATCTGTACCACATCATTTTCGATCAGGAAACGAAGCTGCGTATTCGCGTTGATACCTTTCCGGCCGCCAGCGAGCTGATTAATGCCCTGATGAAAGCCGTGCTGGAGGGGGTAAAGGCAGAGAAAACGCTGCGCCACAAGCTGTTCCAGATTGATTACCTGACGACCGTCAGCAACCAGGCCATTGTGTCGCTGCTGTACCATAAAAAGCTCGATGAGGAATGGCAGACAGCCGCCACGGCTTTGCGCGATGCGCTGCGTGCAGCCAACCTGAACGTCCACCTGATTGGCCGGGCGACGAAAACCAAAATCGCGCTGGACCAGGACTTTATTGACGAGCGCCTCCCCGTGGCCGGCCGTGAGATGATTTACCGCCAGGTTGAAAACAGCTTCACCCAGCCTAACGCGGCGATGAACGTGCAGATGCTGGAATGGGCGCTGAACGCCACTCAGGGATCAAAGGGCGACCTGCTGGAGCTGTACTGTGGCAACGGTAACTTTTCTTTAGCGCTGGCGCGTAACTTCGATCGCGTACTGGCAACCGAAATCGCCAAGCCATCCGTTGCCGCCGCGCAATACAACATCGCGGCAAACCACATTGATAACGTGCAGATCGTTCGGATGTCGGCGGAGGAGTTTACTCAGGCGATGAACGGCGTGCGGGAATTTAATCGCCTGCAGGGAATCGATCTGAAGGGCTATCAGTGCGAGACAATTTTTGTCGATCCGCCGCGCAGCGGGCTGGACAGTGAAACCGAGAAGATGGCGCAGGCCTATCCGCGCATTTTGTACATTTCCTGTAACCCGGAAACGCTGTGCAAAAACCTGGAAACGTTAGGTCAGACTCACAAAGTTGAGCGCCTGGCGCTGTTCGATCAGTTCCCGTACACCCATCACATGGAATGCGGCGTCTGGCTGACGAAGAAATAATGTTTTTTTAGGGCAGGTAAGCACCGCGCCACCTGCCCAAAATGCCGGACCAGGCCTACAAAACAACAAAATACAGCTTATTCTGCGGCTTCAGCTTTACGATTACGCATCCGCAAGCCAATCCAGAACACCATCAGCACTGACAGTACCGCCGGGAAGAAATTAGAGCCAATATCCGGGTACTCCGCACGTACCACGGTGCTGTAGACCAGTACGCCAAGAATGAAGCAGGCCGCGGCAAGGCCAGGTAAACCCACCGGCATCGTACGGTTCTGGTAGCGTTGATGCAGGCAGTACACCGTCAGCACCAGCGCAATCAAAGGGAATATTGAAAAGGGCACAATCGAGCTGAAAAGCGCTGCACATGTCCCGTTAATGGATAAGCCAGCCACCAGCGCCAGCAACAACGTACCTCTGTCTTGACCTGTCTGTTTCATTGCTCGTCCTTCACTCTTCGGAAATGTGTGTCGTTTTCTCTTGTTCGCGGCGATACCAGTAATATGCACCTTTGGAGATCATCCGCAGCTGCAGCACCAGTCGCTCTTCTAATTGCCGACGCTGTTCAGGGCTGATATCCAGCGCTTCCGCGCCCGCACTGAACACAATGGTCACCATCGCTTCCGCCTGCGCTTCGGTAAAGGCGCGCGGCATGTGGTTTTCGATTTCCAGATAGTCCGCAAGTTCCGCAATGAAGTGCTGAATTTCGCGCGCGACGGCGGCGCGAAACGCCGCCGACGTGCCGGAACGTTCGCGGAGTAATAAACGAAATGCGTTGGGGTTATTACCGATGAACTCCATAAAGGTCGACACAGAGGTGCGGATCACACTGCCGCCTTTGGCGATTCGCTGGCGCGCCTGGCGCATCAGCTGACGCAGCATCAGCCCGCTTTCATCAACCATGGTTAAGCCCAGCTCATCCACATCGCGAAAGTGGCGGTAGAAAGACGTTGGCGCAATGCCGGCCTCACGCGCCACTTCACGCAGGCTGAGACTGGCAAAACTGCGCTCCGCACTCAGCTGGCTGAATGCGGCTTCCACCAGCGAACGCCGGGTTTTTTCTTTTTGTTGTGCTCTGACGCCCATCACGATGTCTGAATCCTTCCATCTGCCTTGCTGGCACTATACCAGAGATTAAAACTAATCTGTTTCAGGTGCTTTGTGAATGAATGTTTACGGGCGGTTTGTGCTTTAACGCCGTAAAAAAGCACAACGATAATTGGGTTATCCCACCGATGATGTTACTATTCTGTTGCTTTTATGTATAAGAACAGGTAAGCCTTACCATGCCACACACCTACGATTATGATGCAATAGTAATTGGTTCTGGCCCGGGCGGCGAAGGTGCCGCAATGGGGCTGGTGAAACTCGGCGCCCGAGTCGCCGTTATTGAGCGCTACCACAACGTCGGCGGCGGCTGCACCCACTGGGGCACCATCCCGTCAAAAGCGCTTCGCCATGCCGTCAGCCGTATTATTGAATTTAACCAGAACCCTCTCTACAGCGATCACTCCCGACTTCTTCGTTCTTCCTTTGCCGACATCCTCAACCATGCCGACAGCGTAATTAATCAGCAAACGCGGATGCGTCAGGGATTCTACGAGCGTAACCACTGCGAAATTTTGCAAGGCAATGCGCACTTTATTGATGAGCACACTATCGCGCTGGAGTGCCACGACGGCTCCGTCGAAACGCTCACTGCCGAAAAATTCGTGATTGCCTGCGGCTCGCGCCCGTACCGCCCGGACGATGTCGATTTCACGCATCCACGCGTTTATGACAGCGACTCAATCCTCAGCCTGCATCATGAGCCACGCCACGTGATCATTTACGGTGCCGGGGTTATCGGCTGCGAATATGCGTCGATCTTCCGCGGAATGGAGGTCAAAGTCGATCTGATCAACACCCGCGATCGCCTGCTGGCCTTCCTCGATCAGGAGATGTCAGATTCCCTCTCGTACCACTTCTGGAACAGCGGCGTAGTGATTCGCCACAACGAAGAGTACGAGAAAATCGAAGGCATGGACGACGGGGTGATCATGCACCTGAAGTCCGGCAAGAAGCTGAAAGCCGACTGCCTGCTCTATGCTAACGGACGCACCGGGAACACCGACTCGCTGGCGCTGGAGAACATCGGCCTGCAAACCGACAGCCGCGGTCAGCTGAAAGTGAACAGCATGTATCAGACTGCCATCCCGCACATCTATGCCGTTGGCGACGTGATTGGTTATCCAAGCCTGGCTTCAGCGGCTTACGATCAGGGCCGAATTGCGGCACAGGCAGTGGTGAAAGGTGAAGCCACCGCGCATCTGATTGAGGATATCCCTACGGGCATTTACACCATTCCGGAAATCAGCTCCGTCGGCAAAACCGAGCAGCAGCTGACGGCGATGAAAGTGCCTTATGAAGTGGGACGGGCGCAGTTTAAGCACCTGGCGCGTGCGCAAATCGTCGGTATGAACGTGGGCACCCTGAAAATCCTGTTCCATCGGGAGACCAGGGAGATTCTGGGGATTCACTGCTTTGGTGAGCGCGCGGCCGAAATTATTCACATCGGCCAGGCGATAATGGAGCAAAAAGGCGGTGGCAACACCATCGAGTACTTCGTTAACACCACCTTTAACTACCCGACGATGGCGGAAGCCTATCGGGTAGCGGCGCTGAATGGCTTAAACCGCCTTTTTTAACGGCTTATCGAAATGGCCATCCATCTGTGCACGGATGGCCTCTGCCAGCTGCTCATAGCGGCTGCGCAGCGGTGAACCCGGACGATACACCAATCCTACCGTACGACGCGGCTCCGGCTTAATGCACGGCAGATAAATCACGCCATCACGTTTACGTTCAGACGGCACGGAGAGCGCCGGTAACAGCGTAATTCCGCTGCCTGCAGCCACCATATTGCGCAGCGTTTCCAGGCTGGTCGCGCGGAAATGCGTGTCTTCGTCAGCACCCGCCTCAAAGCAGAAGCCCATCGCCTGATCGCGCAGACAGTGCCCGTCCTCCAGCATCAGCAACTTTTCACCGGCCAGGTCGGACATCGGTACCACGTCGCGGTTGGCCCACGGATGGTCCTCATAAATCGCCAGCATCATTGGCTCGTCAAACAGCGGAACCTCAATAAAGGCTTCACTCTCTTTAACCAGCGCGAGAATGGCGCAGTCGAGCTTGCCGCTGTCGAGCTGTGCCAGCAGCTGATGCGTTTGCGCTTCATGCAGATACATTTCCAGCTTCGGGAACGTCTGATGCAGCATTGGGATAATCTGCGGGAGCAGATAAGGCCCCACGGTCGGGATCAGGCCGATATGCAGCGGACCGGACATCGTTTCGCCCTGTTGGCTCGCCATCTCCTTGAGCACTTTTACCTCGCGCAGCACCGTACGCGCCTGATCCACCAGCAGCAAACCGGCCTGGGTGAACAGCACCTTGCGGCTGGTACGCTCCAGCAGCATCACGCCAAGCTCATCTTCCAGCTTGCGGATCTGTCCGCTCAGCGTGGGCTGGCTGACGTGGCAGGAATCCGCCGCGCGGCGAAAATGACGATGCTCAGCAAGCGCCACCAGGTATTCAAGATCACGAATATTCATTCTTCATCCTCCATCGCCACGATAGTTCATGGCGATAGATAGCATAGCAACGAACGATTATCCCTATCAAGCTCTCTGGTCAATAATAACCCACATAAACGAGGCGGTACCTCATTTAACCCTTGAAGCCACCGACTCGTTCAGAGTTTCTCTCTGATACAAATAACGAAAGCCAACGTGAACTTTGCGGACCCCGTGGTCCGCTTTTTTTTGCGTAAAAAAGCCTGGTCCAGATAAAAGCAAAAAGGCAACTTGAGTTGCTTTTTTAGTGTTTGCTCCCTCTTTCCATGGGAGAGGGCTGGGGTGAGGACACCAGACCATAGCGAACTTAATTCAATCGCGCCTTAGCGTCAGCAATTGCCTGCGCAACCTGTTTCGGTGACACGCCACCTTTTGCAGCACGCTTATCCAGACAAGACTGCAGCGACAGAACCGGATAAACATCTTCACCAATTACCGCACTGAATTTTTGCAGGTCTGACAGCGGCAACTCTTCCAGCGGTTTGCCCTGACGAATGGCTTCCACCACGGCTTCACCAACGATATGGTGCGCTTCGCGGAACGGTACACCTTTGGCAACCAGGTAATCCGCCAGCTCCGTTGAGTTAGCATACCCTTGCTGCGCGGCTTCCTGGCAGCGCGGGCGTTTTACCTGAATGCCGTCCAGCACCAGCGCGCCCATATGCAGGCAGTCCAGCCAGGTGTCGAGTGCATCGAACAGCCCTTCTTTGTCTTCCTGCATATCTTTGTTGTACGCCAGCGGCAGGCCTTTCAGGGTCATCATCATGCCCGTCAGCGCGCCCTGCACGCGGCCACACTTACCACGAATGAGCTCCAGCGCATCCGGGTTTTTCTTCTGTGGCATCAGGGATGAACCGGAGGTTACGCGATCGGAAAGCTCCACGAAGCCCGCTTCGCCAGAGTTAAAGAAGATAAGGTCTTCCGCAAAGCGCGACAGATGTACCATGCCGATGGACGCATTCGACAGCAGCTCCAGCACGTGATCGCGATCGGAGACGCTGTCGAGGCTATTGCGGGTAGCCGAGGCAAAACCCAGCCAGCCTGCCAGCTGCTCACGGTCGATTTCATACGCCGTGCCTGCCAGCGCGCCGCAGCCGAGCGGGCTTACGTCCAGACGTCTTAACGTATCCTGTAAACGGCTTTCGTCACGGGCCAGCATCTCAACGTACGCCAGACACCAGTGAGCAAACGTCACCGGTTGTGCGCGCTGCAAATGCGTGTAGCCCGGCATTACCGCATCCTGATTGTTCTTCGCCGTTTCCACCAGCGCCTGTTGCAGTTGGCGGCTGGCGCTCAGCAATTCGGTAATTGTGTCTTTGCACCACAGCTTCAGATCGGTGGCAACCTGGTCGTTACGGCTACGCCCGGTATGCAGCTTTTTACCCAGCTGACCGACTTTGTCGATAAGTTTGCCTTCTACCCAGCTGTGAATATCTTCGGCATCGCTCTCAAGAATTTTCTGTGGATTGGTACGAACTTCCTCCAGCAGCACGTTGAGCGCCTCTTCAAGCTGCTGTTGTTCGGCGGCCGTCAGCACGTTAACCGTCACCAGCGCTTTAGACCAGGCCACAGAGCCAACGATGTCCTGCTCCGCCAGGCGATAGTCAAAGCGCAAAGAGTCGTTGAACAGTTTGAACCGTTGATCCGCTGCCTGAGTAAAACGCCCGCCCCAAAGTGCCATAACATGCATCCTTAAATTCGTTTATTTCTGCCGGATGGCGCTACGCTCATCCGGCCTACGCTATTGCAGGCCCGGCAAGCGCAGCGCCGCCGGGCAATAAAAAAATTAAGCCAGAATCCGCGTGCCGATTGGCGCGCCGTTGAAAAGCGACGGCAGCTGCTCGGCATGACGCCAGGAGGCGATATCCACCGGGCGACCCAGCGTGCGGGCCGCATCCAGCGCAGCATTCACTTTAACGATCATGCCGTCGGTGATAATACCCTGGTCAATCAGCTGCTCCGCCTTCGCCGCAGTCATTTCCGCAATGCGCTGGCCTTTACCGTCCAGAATTCCGCTTACGTCAGAAAGCAGGATCAGATCGGCACCGAGCGTTGCCGCCAGCGCCGTCGCGGCCTGGTCGGCGTTAACGTTCATCAGCAGACCTTCTTCGGTAACGCCAATTGAGCTCACCACCGGCAGGAAACCGCCTTCAAGCAGCGTATTGATCAGCTCTGGTGAACCCGGTTTCGCCAGCCCAACGTGGCCCAGCTCTTCATCCAGTTGCGATACCTTCACGCTGTCGCCATCGCCAAGATACAGGCCAACGGAAGCGATATGATGCCTCTTCGCCCACGCCAGCAACGTTTTGTTCGCCGTGCCTGCCAGCGCACCGGTGATGATATCAATCTGATCCGCAGGCGTGACGCGCAGTCCGTTCTTCTTTTTCACCGGCAGATTGAGCCCTTTCATCAGCTCATCCACCACGCAGCCACCACCGTGAACAATCACCAGTGGGCGCTTGTGCTCCGCCCGGTAATTTACCAGCGCGCTGAACAGCCGCTCCAGCGCTTCTTCACTGTCCAGCAGCACACCACCGAGTTTGATAATCAAAGGATTCATCATCGCGTATCCATTAAAGAAGAGACTGGGTTTCAGCAAAGCCGAAACGAATGTTGGCGCACTGCATCGCCTGAGCAGCTGCGCCTTTCAGCAGGTTATCCTCTGCAGCGACCACGATCAGGTGCTCGCCCTGAACGGCAAAGCCGATATCGCAGAACGGCAGGCCGACGACATTTTTCAGCGCCGGAACACCGTTGTCGTACAGACGTACCAAAGGTTTAGCGGCATACGCCTGAGCGAAGGTTTCCGCCACCTGTTCGCGGGTCACGCCCGGCTTCAGCCGACAGGTAATGGTTTCCAGAATACCGCGCTTAAAGTTACCCAGATGCGGAGTAAAAATCACCTCAGCACCTAAGTGAGTGGTAATTTCAGGATGATGGCGGTGGTTGAACACGCCGTAAGGCTGCAGGCTGACTTCGCAGAAGCTATTGGAAATCGCCGCTTTGCGCCCTGCTCCGCTGACGCCACTGGTGGCGTTGATCACCGGCCATTGGGAAAGATCTAACAGCCCGGCGTCGATCAGCGGCTTCAGGGAAAGCTGCGCCGCCGTTGGATAACAGCCCGGCACCGCAATCAGGTTCGCTTCTTTAATTTTGTCGCCGCACCACTCCGCCAGCCCGTAAACGGCTTGCTCAAGCAGCACCGGATATTGATGGGTGAAGCCATAGTATTTCTGATAAAAATCAGCGTCGTTGACGCGAAACGCACCGGAAAGATCGAATACTACGCAGCCAGCGTCCAGGAACTGTGGAGCCAGATCGTGACTCACTTCATGCGCCGTAGCGAGGAACACCACGTCTACGCCCGCGCTGAAATCACGGATGTCGGACATCGGCTGTAGCGGCAAATCGACAATGCCTTTCAGTTGAGGATGCAGATCGGAGATTAGCTTACCGGCATCATTGCTTTGCGCTGAGACCGTCAAAGCGGTTATGTTCATATGCGGATGACGATTTACGTAGTTCACCAGCTCAGCGCCAGCATAACCGCTTGCGCCTACTATCAGCGTATTCAACATCGGGTTCCTTTATGCTCAACGATAATGTATTTTTATTCACAAATATTGCATGAATATTGATACTATCACGACCTGAGGTGTGTCAACAATGAAAAACAATTTACCGCCATTTATCGAGATTTACCGCGCATTGATCGCCACACCGTCCATCAGCGCCACCGAAGAATCCCTCGACCAGAGCAATGAAGGTTTAATCAATCTTCTGGCCGAGTGGTTTTCCACGCTGGGCTTTAAGGTAGAGATTCAGCCCGTTCCCGGAACCCGCCATAAATTCAATATGCTTGCCAGCACCGGTGAAGGCGCAGGCGGGCTGCTGTTAACGGGCCACACCGATACCGTACCATTCGACGACGGCCGCTGGACGCGGGATCCCTTCACCCTGACCGAGCACGACAACAAGCTTTACGGCCTGGGCACTGCCGACATGAAAGGCTTCTTCGCCTTTATTCTCGACGCCCTGCGCGACGTCGACGTGACGCAGCTGAAAAAGCCGCTCTACATTCTGGCCACCGCCGATGAAGAGACCAGCATGGCGGGCGCACGCTATTTCTCAGAATCAACAACTCTGCGTCCGGACTGCGCCATCATTGGTGAGCCAACCTCCCTGCAGCCGGTTCGCGCTCACAAAGGCCACATTTCCAGCGCCATTCGCGTGCTCGGTCAGTCGGGTCACTCCAGCGATCCGGACCGCGGCGTGAACGCCATCGAACTGATGCACGATGCGATTGGCAGAATTATGCAGTTGCGCGACTCGCTGAAAGAACGCTATCACTATGATGCTTTTGCCGTGCCTTACCCGACGCTAAACCTTGGGGCAATCCACGGCGGTGACGCGTCCAACCGAATTTGTGCCTGCTGTGAATTGCATATGGACATTCGTCCGCTGCCGGGCATGACGCTCGACGATCTTGAAGGGTTGTTAAACGATGCCCTGGCCCCGGTCAGTGAAAAATGGCCGGGCCGCCTGACGGTTTCAGAACTGCATCCACCAATCCCAGGCTACGCCTGCCCGCCGGATCACCAGCTGGTACAGGTCGTGGAAAAACTGCTCGGCACGCAAACCGAAGTGGTGAACTACTGCACCGAAGCACCGTACATTCAGACGCTGTGCCCAACGCTGGTGCTCGGTCCGGGCTCAATTAATCAGGCGCACCAGCCGGATGAATACCTCGAAACCCGGTTTATCAAACCTACGCGCGAGCTGATTACTCAGGTTGTGCATCATTTTTGTTGGCACTGATTTAACGGAAACGCCCGGCGGCGCAACGCTTACCGGGCCTACGTTCAAATACAGGCCGGAGAAACGCAGTGCCGCCCGGGTTAGTGATTCTCCTCACATTTCCATAAGCAGCGCTTATCTCGCTCTCTCGCAATTAAATTTCGCAAATTGTCGGCATTTATTCGTTTGCTGAACCGATTTCGCAGCAATTGACGTAGGGGTTTTTACGTGGCTTTATAAAGTGAACACAAGAAAAAACTGAATACCTTGTCCGAACGATTTTGACTCACCGCACGCGGTGTCGTTGCGGCTGTGCAAAATCCAGGGACATACATAAATGAGATGGGGTGTCTGGGGTAATGAACGAACAATATTCCGCTTTGCGTAGTAATGTCAGTATGCTCGGTAAGGTGTTAGGGGAAACCATCAAGGATGCCCTTGGCGAGAACATTCTTGATCGCGTTGAAACCATTCGTAAGTTGTCAAAATCCTCCCGTGCGGGCAATGAAGCCAACCGCCAGGAGCTGCTCACCACGTTGCAGAACCTCTCCAACGACGAGCTGCTGCCGGTCGCCCGTGCCTTCAGTCAGTTTCTGAATCTGGCGAATACCGCCGAGCAATACCACAGCATTTCGCCCAACGGCGAAGCGGCCAGCAACCCGGAAGTCATTGCCCGCACTCTGCGTAAACTCAAAGATCAGCCAAACCTGAACGAAGCGACCATTAAAAAAGCCGTAGAAGCACTGTCGCTGGAGCTGGTGCTGACTGCACACCCGACGGAAATCACCCGCCGGACGCTGATCCACAAAATGGGCGAAGTGAACAGCTGTCTTAAGCAGCTGGATAATAAAGATATTGCGGACTATGAACGCCACAGCCTGATGCGCCGTCTGCGCCAGCTGATTGCGCAGTCCTGGCACACTGATGAAATCCGTAAGCATCGCCCAAGCCCGGTGGATGAAGCCAAATGGGGCTTTGCGGTGGTCGAAAACAGCCTCTGGGAGGGCGTGCCAGATTACCTGCGCGAGCTCAACGAACAGCTGGAAGAAAACCTTGGCTATCAGCTGCCGGTTGACTTCGTGCCTGTCCGTTTCACCTCCTGGATGGGCGGCGACCGTGACGGTAACCCGAATGTGACCGCCGATATCACACGGACCGTACTGCTGCTCGGTCGCTGGAAGGCCACCGATCTGTTCCTGAAAGATATTCAACTACTTATCTCTGAACTCTCGATGGTCGACTGCACCGATGAGCTGCGTGAATACGTGGGTGAAGCGGGCGCCGCAGAACCGTATCGCTACCTGCTGAAAACTATCCGCAGCCAGCTGATGGCGACTCAGGCCTGGCTCGAAGCGCGTCTGAAAGGCGAGAAACTGCCAAAACCGGCGGGCCTGCTGACCCAGAATGAACAACTTTGGGAACCGCTTTACGCCTGCTACAAATCTCTTCAGGCCTGCGGCATGGGCATTATCGCCAACGGTGAGCTGCTCGACACCCTGCGTCGCGTGAAGTGTTTTGGCGTACCGCTGGTGCGTATCGACGTGCGTCAGGAAAGCACCCGCCATACCGAAGCGCTGGGTGAACTGACCCGCTATCTCGGCATCGGCGACTACGAAAGCTGGTCCGAAGCCGACAAACAGGCGTTCCTGATCCGCGAGCTGAACTCCAAGCGTCCGCTGCTGCCGCGCCAGTGGGAGCCAAGCGAAGAAACCCGCGAAGTGCTCGACACCTGCAAAGTCATTGCCGAAGCGCCGAAAGGCTCTGTCGCCGCGTACGTGATTTCGATGGCGAAAACGCCTTCCGACGTGCTGGCCGTGCACCTGCTGCTGAAAGAAGCGGGTATCGGCTTTGCGCTGCCGGTCGCGCCGCTGTTTGAAACCCTCGATGACCTCAATAACGCCAACGATGTCATGACGCAGCTGCTGAACATCGACTGGTATCGTGGCTTCATCTCCGGCAAGCAGATGGTGATGATTGGCTATTCCGACTCCGCAAAAGACGCGGGCGTGATGGCCGCCTCCTGGGCACAGTATCAGGCTCAGGACGCTCTGATCAAAACCTGTGAAAAAGCAGGTATTGAGCTGACGCTGTTCCACGGACGCGGCGGCTCCATTGGTCGTGGTGGTGCACCTGCACACGCGGCACTGCTCTCTCAGCCGCCGGGTAGCCTGAAAGGCGGCCTGCGCGTGACCGAGCAGGGCGAGATGATCCGCTTCAAGTACGGCCTGCCTGAAGTGACCATCAGTAGCCTGTCGCTCTATACCAGCGCCATTCTGGAAGCCAACCTCCTGCCGCCGCCGGAGCCGAAGCCGGAATGGCGTCATATCATGGCCAAACTGTCCGACATTTCCTGTGAGATGTACCGTGGCTACGTGCGTGAAAACAAAGATTTCGTGCCGTACTTCCGTTCCGCCACGCCGGAGCAGGAGCTGGGTAAACTGCCGCTGGGTTCACGCCCGGCGAAGCGCCGTCCGACCGGCGGTGTGGAATCGCTGCGCGCCATTCCGTGGATCTTTGCCTGGACGCAGAACCGCCTGATGCTGCCAGCCTGGCTCGGTGCCGGCGCCGCGTTGCAAAAAGTGGTGGAAGACGGCAAGCAGAGCGAACTGGAAGTCATGTGCCGCGACTGGCCATTCTTCTCTACCCGCCTGGGCATGCTGGAGATGGTGTTCGCCAAAGCCGACCTGTGGCTGGCGGAATACTACGATCAGCGCCTGGTGAAGAAAGAGCTGTGGCCATTAGGTGCCGAGCTGCGCCAGCTGCTGGAAGCGGACATCAAGGTGGTTCTGGATATCGCCAACGATTCACACCTGATGGCAGATTTACCGTGGATTGCCGAGTCTATCCAGCTGCGTAACATCTACACCGACCCGCTGAACGTGCTTCAGGCCGAACTGCTTCACCGTTCACGTCTGGCGGAAGAGCAAGGCAAAGAGCCGGACCCACGCGTTGAGCAAGCCCTGATGGTCACCATCGCGGGCGTGGCAGCAGGTATGCGTAATACAGGTTGATGGCCGGAAATGTCGGGTGGCGCTTTGCTTACCCGACCTGCGAAACCTCGCAGGCCCGGCAAATGCAGTACCACCGGGTAGCTAAAACAAAAATCCCCGCTCGAAAGCGGGGATTTTTTATACTAAACGCAGAATTACTGCAGGTCGAAGCGATCCAGGTTCATCACTTTCACCCATGCCACGACGAAGTCTTTGACGAACTTCTCTTTGGCATCACCGCAGGCGTACACTTCCGCCAGCGCGCGCAGGACAGCGTTGGAACCAAACACCAGGTCTGCACGGGTTGCGGTGTACTTCACTTCACCGCTCTGACGGCAGCGACCCTCGAACAGCTCAGCAGACTCGTCTGTCGCTTTCCATTCGTTGCGCATATCCAGCAGATTAACGAAGAAGTCGTTGCTGAGGACGCCAGGACGGTCGGTGAATACGCCCGCTTTGCTACC
Source organism: Scandinavium sp. UTDF21-P1B (assembly GCF_040750395.1). Classification (NCBI taxonomy): domain Bacteria; kingdom Pseudomonadati; phylum Pseudomonadota; class Gammaproteobacteria; order Enterobacterales; family Enterobacteriaceae; genus Scandinavium; species Scandinavium sp. UTDF21-P1B. Next base: position 64,167 of record NZ_JBFLVD010000027.1, on the reverse strand, counting down.
ATCGAAGTTAGCGCCCAACACGCGCAGACCACCCACCAGCACGGTCAGTTCCGGCGCGGTCAGCGTCAGCTGCTGCGCTTTATCAATCAGCAGAGATTCCGTGGTTGCCGCATCCACACGAGCGCGGTAGTTACGGAAGCCATCGGCGACCGGCTTCATCAGATTGAACATTTCAACGTCGGTCTGATCCTGACTTGCATCCACACGTCCTGGAATAAACGGCACCCGCACGCTAACGCCAGCGGCTTCTGCAGCCTGCTCAATGCCGACAACGCCCGCCAGTACGATAATATCTGCCAGTGATGCTTTACCAGACGCTTTCTGGATAGCTTCCAGCGCAGGCAGCGCTTTAGCCGCCACGGCGTTGACGTCCCAGTCGCGCTGAGGGGCCAGCGCCAGACGTGCACCGTTCGCGCCACCGCGCTTATCGCCGCCACGGAAGGTGGAAGCAGAGGCCCAGGCGACGGAAACCAGTTCGCTGACGGAAAGACCCGCATGGGCAATCTCTGCCTTCAGTTTGTCGATATCCGCAGGCGTCGGGCTGTGGGTCGCTTTCGGCAGCGGATCCTGCCAAATCAGATCTTCTTTCGGCACTTCCGGGCCGATGTAACGCGCTTTTGGCCCCATATCACGGTGGGTCAGTTTGAACCACGCACGGGCAAAGGCTTCGTTAAACGCTTGTGGATCGTTGAGGAAGCGACGGGAAATTTTGTCGAAATCCGGATCGAAACGCAGCGTCAGGTCAGTAACCAGCATGGTTGGCTTACGTTTTTTCGATGGGTCGAACGGATCGGGAATGATTTCTGGCGCATCGACCGCTTCAAACTGGATAGCCCCGGCCGGACTGCGGGTCTGCACCCACTCGTATTTGTACAGGTTTTCGAAGAAGTAGTTGCTCCATTGGGTTGGGGTCTGCGTCCAGACCACTTCCAGACCGGAGGTAATGGCATCTGCGCCAACGCCGCTGCCGTGCGTGCTGGCCCAGCCCAGGCCCTGAGATTCAATCGGCGCAGCTTCCGGATCGGCGCCCACATTTGTGGCCGACCCGGCACCGTGGGTTTTACCCAGGGTGTGGCCACCGGCGATCAACGCAACGGTCTCTTCGTCGTTCATGCCCATGTTGCCAAAGGTAGCGCGAATGGCGGATGCCGCAGAGAGCGGTTCACCGCTGGCGTTTGGCCCTTCCGGGTTAACGTAAATCAGGCCCATCTCGGTGGCCGCAAGCGGGCGTTTCGCCAGTTCTTCCGGATCACGGTGCTTCAGCCAGGTGGTTTCATCACCCCAGTTCACGTCCATATCCGGTTCCCAGACGTCTTCGCGTCCGGCACCAAAGCCGAAAGTACGGAAGCCGGAGTTTTCCAGCGCCACGTTACCGGCCAGGATGAACAGGTCAGCCCAGGAGATTTTCTGACCGTATTTTTGTTTGATTGGCCACAGCAGACGGCGGGCCTTGTCGAGACTGACGTTATCCGGCCAGGAGTTGAGCGGCGCAAAGCGCTGCTGGCCGCGACCAGCACCGCCACGGCCATCAACGGAGCGGTAGGTTCCTGCACCGTGCCACGCCATACGGATAAACAAGCCTGCATAGTTACCCCAGTCGGCTGGCCACCAGGGTTGAGAGTCGGTTAACAGCGCTTTGAGCTCGCCTTTCAGGGCGGAGTAGTCCAGTTTGCTGAATTCTTTACGGTAATCAAAATCTTCGCCCAGTGGATTCGAGCGGCTGGAGTGCTGATTGAGGAGATCGACCCGAAGCTGTTTCGGCCACCAGTCACGGCTGCTGGTTCCGGCTCCTGCGCTTTCATCATGACCGCCCTGATGAAACGGGCATTTTCCTGCGGATGCTGCGTTATGATCGTTTTCGTTATTGCTCATCTTCCTGCTCCCTTCAGTGTTTTCATACCAGGATATACAGCTCTGCAGATTAGTTATAGATGATAAAATCTACAGATTTGATAGTTGTTTCCTTCTGGCCATCCACACGATAACAAAAGTTCTTCATAGAAATGTCGACGCGTCCGTAAACTTTCGACAATAACCCTGGATTATGCAAGGTAAACAGGTCAATGATCTGTCAGCATTTCTTCGTAATTTAAGCGAAAGCTAAGGCGGGAAAAGAGGGGCACAAAAAATAAGGCCCTCGGGAGAGGGCCTTATCGTTACGCCGGGCGCACGCCCAGCGTATGGCAGATAGCGTAGCTCATTTCAGCACGGTTCAACGTATAGAAATGGAAGTCCTTGACGCCTTCGCGACTGAGGATTTTCACCATGTCCATAGCGATGTTCGCGCCCACCAGCTTGCGGGTTTCGGCATCGTCGTCCAGCCCTTCAAACATTTTCGCCATCCATGTCGGGATGCGTACGTTGGTCATATCAGCAAATTTCTTCGCCTGTTTGAAGTTCGACACCGGCAGAATACCGGGAATGATTTCCACGTCGATGCCGGTTGACGCGCAGCGGTCGCGAAAACGCAGGTAGCTTTCAACGTCAAAGAAGAACTGGGTAATCGCGCGGCTTGCGCCAGCATCGACTTTGCGCTTCAGGTTCAGCAGGTCCGCCTGTGCGCTTTTCGCCTCCGGGTGTACTTCCGGATAAGCGGCGACGGAAATATCGAAGTCACCGACTTCTTTCAGCAGGCCGACCAAATCCGCCGCGTACATATCCGGCTTTCCGCTGCCCGGCGGCAGGTCGCCGCGCAAAGCGACGATATGGCGGATGCCGTTATTCCAGTAATCCTGGGCAATGGCGCGCAGCTCGTCGCGGGAAGCGTCAATACAGGTCAGATGTGGGGCGGCTTCCAGCCCGGTTCTCTCCTTGATGCCTTTGATGATGCTGTGAGTGCGGTCACGCTCGCCGGAGTTTGCCCCGTAGGTGACGGACACAAATTTCGGCTTCAGGCTGCTCAGTCGATCGATAGAAGCCCATAAGGTCTGCTCCATTTCACTGGTGCGCGGCGGAAAAAACTCGAAGGAAACATTAATCTGGCCCTGTACTTCGGCCAGGCTCTGATTCAGGGCTTCCCGCTGGTTGGCGTGAAAAAAGCTCATACCTTACCTCTTCAATCTTCTGTGTTGTTTATTATGTTATGAGCATCTATACGTTTAGACGTCCAGAAGTCAAAAATGACTGAAAAGCGACGGGCAGTCAACTAAAAATAACGCACAAGGAGTGAGGTTTGTTCAGGGAAGGTGAAAATTATTCATAAGGCAGAGGCAGTGCCCGGCGGCGAAAGCTTGCCGGGCCTGCCCTGAATGCAGGCGCAGAAGAGGCTACAGCAGCTGCGCCAGACGGTTAATGTCCGACTGAATCGCCCCGGCAGTGACGTCACGACCCGCACCCGGACCGCGAATCACCAGCGGGTTATCACGATACCAGCGGCTTTCGATAGCAAAAACGTTATCGCAAGGCAGCAGCGCCGCCAGCGGGTGTTCCTGACGCACGGCCTCCACGCCAACACGCGCTTTACCGTTGGCGTCGAAGCGAGCCACATAGCGCAGCACCAGTCCCATTTCCTGTGCCGCCTCCAGGCGCTGAGTCATCTGCTCATTCAGTTCATCGCCGTTCTCAAAGAAGTGATCGATAGACCCCTCCTCGCAGTGCGATGGCACCAGAGACTCCACGCGTACCTGATCGGGCTCGATGTCATAACCCGCTTCGCGGGCGAGGATCACCAGCTTGCGCATCACGTCTTTACCGGACAGATCCACGCGCGGATCTGGCTCGGTCAGCCCTTGCTGCCACGCCTGATCCACCAGCTCCGTAAACGGCACCGTGCCGTCAAATTGCAGGAACAGCCAGGAGAGGGTTCCGGAGAAAATACCGCTGATGGCGAGGATGGAATCACCGCTTTCACGCAGATCGCGAACGGTATGGTTTACCGGCAGGCCCGCGCCGACGGTGGCGTTATACAGCCAGTGGCGTCCGGTTTTCTCAAACGCATCGTGAATCTGGCGATACTTATCGCTGGTGCTCGCGCCCGCCAGCTTATTGGCGCTGATCACGTGGAAACCGTGGCTGGCAAAATCCAGATACTGATCGGCGAGCTGAGCGCTTGCGGTGACATCAAGCACCACCAGGTCATCGTATGGATGCGCACGCATCCACAGGAAAAGCGACTCTTCATCCTGCTCAACCGCTTCATCGTTAAAGAAGGCGAGCGCGCGGCTGGCGTCGAGCCCTTCGTAGTTGAGCAGGCTGCGGCTGCTGTCCACCACGCCTGCCAGCACAAATTCAAACCCGGTGCGCGCTGAGAGCGTACTTTGCTCACGGGAAAACAGCTCCAGCCAACGAGAACCGATGTTACCTTTGCCGAACAGTATCAGGCCGATGCGTTTTTCCGCACGGAAGAGCGACTGATGCAGGCCCTGAATCAGGCTCTCCGTTGGGCCAGTGCGCAGCACTGCCACCAGGCTGATGCCCTCTTCCGACTGCCAGGTAAACTCGACCGGCTGGCCTTTCAGCTGCTGCCAGAAACGGTGGCAGTGCAGCGGATTACGGGTGACGCCCGCCCCGACCATTGCGATAAGCGCCAGACCCTGACGCAGGCGCAGTTCGCCCGGCAGGCCCGCTTCATCCAGCAATTTCAGGGCGCTGTCGGCGACTTCGGCGGTGTAGCAGAATTGCAGCAGGTGGCGGTCGGTATGCACGCCGACGGCCAACGGGCGCACCTGCGAACGTTTAAGAATCAGGTCGATCTCTTTCTGCGCAAGCTTAAAGTCCTGGCCGGCAGGCACCTGGAACTCAATCAGGCAAACGTCGTCATGGCTGGTAACGATACGGGCCCCGGTGCCGGAAGCCAGCACGCGTTCGATGCGGGTGGAACCCTGATCGGGGGTGTAGCTACAGCGAAGTTGCAGATCGATGTCGCTGCCGGAAACGGGTTGCAGCGTGCGGGCATGCAGTACCGGCGCAGCCAGACGCGCCAGTTCACTCGCTTCATCAAGACGCAGCAGAGGAAGCAGGCACGCATCTTTGACTTTACGCGGGTCGGCGCTGTAAACCCCGGCGACGTCGCTCCAGATGGTGACGCGGGAAACGCCGGCCAGCGCGCCAATCTGTGTGGCGGAGTAGTCGGAACCGTTGCGGCCCAGCAGTACGGTTTCGCCCGCGTTATTGCGGCTAATAAACCCGGTCACCACCAGACGTTTATTCGGGTGCTGTGCCAACAGCTGCTGGAGCAACGGGAAAGAAAGGCCTTCATCAACCTGAGGCTGAGCGGCACGCTCGGCGCGTAAAAATGAACGGGCATCGAGCCAGGCCGCGTCCAGGCCCTGCTGTTGCAGCACGGCGGACATTAAGCGCGCGGACCACACTTCACCGTGGCCCACCACTTCGGCGTACACGGCGTCATTCACGCCGCCGTCGAGGAGTACGGCCAGACGTTCAAGATCGTGGATGAACTCCGCAATCATGCCGTCGGCCACGTCGGCAGGCAGCAGGCCAGTCATCAACTCAATCTGATAACGGCGCAGCGACTGCTGAACCTGATGCGCAGAAAGGCGATCCGTCTGGCTGAGCTTCAGCCAGTTGATCAACTGGTTGGTGGTGCTGCCAGCGGCGGAGACGACCATCATGTCATCAGGCTGCGAGTGTTCAGCCATAATGCCTGCCACGCGCAGGTAACATTTCACATCCGCCAGACTACTGCCACCAAACTTGTGCAGTTGACGACCCTTCGCCCCTGCCTGCGCTATCACACTCATGTTTACCCCTCGTTTGCTGCCCGGAACCCATTTTCCAGGTCGGCAATTAAATCTTCACTGTCTTCAATACCGGTCGAAATACGCAGCAGCGTTTCCGAAATACCCGCCGCCGCTCGGGCTTCTGGCGCCATGCCCGCGTGGGTCATGGTCGCCGCGTGAGAAATCAGGCTTTCCACACCGCCCAGCGATTCTGCCAGCGTGAACAAAGAGAGCCCACTCAGGAAACGACGAAGCGTATTTTCATCGCCGTCCAGTTCAAAGCTGAGCATCGCACCAAACCCTTTCTGCTGGCGGGCGGCAATCTCATGTCCCTGGTTCTCCGGCAGGGAAGGATGATACAGCTTTTTCACCAGCGGTTGCTGCTTCAGGAACTCAACAATCGCCGTGGCGTTACGCTGCGCCACTTCCATACGTGGACTCAGCGTCCGCAGGCCGCGCAGGAGCAGGTAGCTGTCGAAAGCGCTGCCGGTGACGCCGATATTATTTGCCCACCATGCCAGTTCGGTGACGGTTTCCTGATCTTTAGCAATCACTACGCCCGCCACCACGTCAGAGTGACCATTAAGGTATTTGGTGCAGGAGTGCAGCACCAGATCGGCCCCCAGCGCCAGCGGATTTTGCAGCGCCGGGCTCAGGAAGGTGTTATCCACCACGCTGACGGCACCCGCCGCACGCGCCAGCTCGCAAATTTTTGCAATATCCACGACGCGCAACAACGGATTACTTGGGCTTTCGATCAGCACCAGCTTCGGTTTTTCGGCCAGCGCCGCCTTTAACGCCTGTTCATCACCCTGATCGACAAACAGTACGCGGTAGCAGCCGCGTTTCGCAAGGCTGTCGAACAGGCGATAGCTTCCGCCATAGCAGTCGTGCGGCGCCACCAGCAGATCGCCAGGCTTCAGGAAAACGGTCGTCACCAGATGAATCGCCGACATACCGGTGTTGGTTAGTACCGCACCTGCCCCGCCTTCCAGCTCGGCCAGCGCCCGCTGAACGACATCACGCGTCGGGTTACCACGACGGGAATAGTCGTGCGCACGCGGCTCATTGAATCCGGTGAAGTTATAGGTGCTGGAAAGGTGAATCGGAGGGACAACGCAGCCATATTGCTCGTCATCATTTAACCCGCTACGCACTGCGATGGTGGCTTGTTTACGCGTCATGGTGAATCGTTCCTAGCTTTAGCGATGAAAAGTCAGGCCTCAGAGTAACCACTGCCACAATAGACGTCAATACATCTGGACATCTAAACTTCTTTGCGTATAGATTGAGCAATCGGGAAATAGCCGTTAAAATTACCTGCATTAGCGCACATCCACGGTGGCTTTGCTGGTGTCATGGTCACACCTCTCAGGTAAACTGTGCGACATTCTGGTTCGGGCGCGCGCCTGAACCTTTTATTCATGATTAGAGGATTAGAGTCTCATGGCTGAATGGAGCGGCGAATATATCAGCCCCTACGCTGAGCACGGTAAGAAGAGTGAGCAGGTCAAAAAAATTACGGTGTCCATTCCACTGAAGGTCCTGAAGATCCTCACTGATGAACGCACCCGCCGCCAGGTGAACAACCTGCGCCACGCCACCAACAGCGAGCTGCTGTGTGAAGCGTTCCTGCATGCGTTTACCGGCCAACCGCTGCCGAACGATGAAGATCTGCGTAAAGAGCGCAGTGATGAGATCCCGGAAGCGGCGAAGATTATTATGCGTGAACTGGGTATCGACCCGGAGACGTGGGAATACTGAGCTTGCAGAAACAAAAAAGGCGCCTTTCGGCGCCTTTTTTTCGGTTCGCTTATTTTGCGCCCGGGATGCTGAAACGCTTGTTGAAGCGGTCAACACGGCCACCGGTAGCAACGTCACGCTGCTTGCCAGTGTAGAACGGGTGGCATTTGCCGCACACGTCCAGGTTCAGATCGTGACCAACGGTAGAGTTGATCTTCATGATGTTACCGCAAGAACAAGTTGCAGTAACTTCTGCGTAATTTGGGTGAATACCTTTTTTCATGGGAAACCTCAGTGAAGGCCGCGTCGCTCTTCCAGCCCTAACGCCAGACACCACGCGAAGTTAATAGTATAGTTCGTTTGATACCGCATTAATGCGCATCAAAGGCGGCGAATCATACAGAATTTAACCAGGGGTTGCAATCTGATCCGCGCTCCCTGAATAACAATGTGTATACTAACTCCCCCTTTTTCAAGCCAGGAAGAGTCGATGCCCGTCGCACACGTTGCCCTGCCCGTTCCGCTTCCCCGCACCTTTGACTACCTGCTGCCTGACGGCGTAAGCGCTCAGGCCGGATGTCGCGTGCGCGTGCCCTTTGGCAAGCAGGAGCGCGTGGGGATTGTCGTGTCGGTGAGCAACGATAGCGAATTACCGCTCAACGAGCTGAAAAGCGTCGTGGAAGTGCTGGACGATGAACCGGTGTACTCCTCTGCCGTCTGGCGCATGCTGCAATGGGCCGCAGACTATTATCATCATCCCATTGGCGACGTACTGTTCCACGCTCTGCCCATTCTGCTACGTCAGGGAAAACCGGCCAGCTCGGCCCCGCTCTGGTACTGGTACGCGACAGAACAGGGCCAGGCCGTCGATATTAGCACCCTTAAACGATCGGCAAAGCAGCAACAGGCTTTAGCGGCGCTGCGTCAGGGGAAAATCTGGCGCCACCAGGTCGCTGACCTGGAATTTAATGACGCCGCGCTTCAGGGCCTGCGTAAAAAAGGCTACTGCGATCTGGCAAGTGAAGCGCCAGCGTTGACGGACTGGCGCCACGGCTACGCGGTGACCGGCGAGCGTCTGCGTCTGAACACAGAACAGGCCACCGCCGTGGGTGCGATTCACAGCGCCTCGGATAAATTCTCCGCCTGGCTGCTGGCGGGCGTGACGGGTTCCGGTAAAACGGAAGTCTATCTGAGCGTGCTGGAAAACGTACTGGCCCAGGGCAAGCAGGCGCTGGTGATGGTGCCGGAAATCGGCCTGACGCCGCAAACTATCGCCCGCTTTCGCGAACGCTTTAACGCCCCGGTTGAGGTGCTGCACTCCGCCCTGAACGACAGCGAGCGGCTGTCCGCCTGGCTGAAAGCCAAAAATGGCGAAGCGGCCATCGTGATCGGCACGCGCTCTTCCTTATTTACCCCGTTTAAAAACCTTGGCGTGATCGTCATCGACGAAGAGCACGACAGCTCCTACAAACAGCAGGAAGGCTGGCGCTATCACGCCCGTGATTTAGCCGTCTGGCGGGCACACAGTGAGCAAATTCCGATTATTCTGGGTTCCGCCACGCCGGCGCTGGAAACGCTGCATAACGTTCGCCAGGGGAAATACCATCAGCTGAAGCTGACCAAACGCGCAGGTAATGCCCGACCGGCGAATCAGCACGTGCTGGATTTGAAAAGCCAGCAGCTGCAGGCCGGACTTTCCCCGGCGCTTATCAGCCGCATGCGCCAGCATTTGCAGGCGGATAACCAGGTTATTTTATTCCTCAACCGACGCGGCTACGCTCCGGCACTGCTGTGTCACGAATGCGGCTGGATTGCCGAATGCCCGCGCTGCGACAGCTATTACACCCTGCATCAGGGCCATCGCCATCTGCGCTGCCACCACTGTGACAGCCAGCGCCCGATCCCGCGCCAGTGTCCGTCGTGCGGCTCCACGCATCTCGTGCCGGTTGGCTTAGGCACAGAACAGCTCGAAGAAGCGCTGGCACCGCTTTTTGCGAACGTGCCGATTTCCCGTATCGATCGCGACACTACCAGCAGAAAAGGCGCGCTGGAACAGTACCTCGCCGAAGTGCATCGCGGCGGTGCGCGTATCCTGATTGGCACGCAGATGCTGGCGAAGGGCCATCACTTCCCGGACGTGACGCTGGTTGCATTGCTCGATGTAGACGGTGCGCTGTTTTCTGCAGATTTCCGCTCCGCTGAACGCTTCGCACAGCTTTATACCCAGGTGTCAGGCCGTGCCGGACGCGCAGGCAAACAGGGCGAAGTGATTTTGCAGACGCATCATCCTGAGCACCCGCTGCTGCAAACCTTGCTCCATCAGGGATATGACGCTTTCGCCCAGCAGGCTTTAGCGGAACGCCAGTCGCTTCAGCTGCCACCGTGGACCAGCCACGTGCTGATTCGTGCTGAAGATCACGATAACCAGCAGGCACCGCTGTTTCTTCAGCAATTGCGAAACCTGCTTCAGGCAAGCCCGCTGGCAGATGACAAACTCTGGCTGCTCGGCCCGGTGCCCGCTCTGGCGCCCAAACGCGGCGGCCGATGGCGCTGGCAGATTGTGCTGCAACACCCGTCACGCCTGCGTTTGCAGCATATCGTCAGCGGCGCGATGGCGCTGATTAACACCCTTCCTGCCTCCCGGAAAGTAAAATGGGTGCTCGACGTGGACCCCATCGAGGGCTAACCCCTTGCGCTGAGAAGCAGATCGAAAAATTTCGCATCCGTCACAATTTTAATGAAATTTGTGTAACTCCCTGGCGTGACTCTCTGATACAAAAGAGAGAGTTGTCAGAGACAGCGGACGTCTCTGCCCCCGGCCGCGAGGAGAACCCAGGTGAAGTCCAATAAAGAGGTTGCTGCAGCAACCATGAAGGATGTTGCAGAAAAAGCAAATGTCTCAACGGCAACGGTTTCCCGGGCGTTGATGAATCCCGATAAAGTTTCGCAGTCCACGCGCAACAAAGTGGAAAAGGCCGCACTGGAAGTGGGCTATTTTCCCCAGGCGCTCGGGCGTAGCTCAAAACGAAACGAGTCGCGCACCATTCTGGTGATTGTGCCGGACATCTGCGATCCCTTCTTTAGCGAAATCATCCGCGGCATTGAAGTCACGGCCGCCGCGCAGGGATATCTGGTGCTGATTGGCGACTGCGCCCATCAGAATCAGCAGGAAAAAACCTTCATCGACCTCATCATCACCAAGCAAATTGACGGCATGCTGCTGCTGGGCTCGCGACTGCCGTTTGACGCCAGCATTGAGGAGCAGCGTAATCTGCCGCCAATGGTGATGGCTAACGAATTTGCGCCAGAGCTGGAACTGCCAACGGTGCATATTGATAACCTGACGGCCGCCTTTAACGCCGTCAATTTCCTGCATGAGCTCGGACACCAGCGCATCGGCTGTATCGCCGGACCGGAAGAGATGCCGCTGTGCCACTACCGCCTGCAGGGTTACGTTCAGGCTCTGCGTCGCAGTGGAATAACCGTTGACCCGCACTATATCGCCCGGGGGAATTTCACCTATGAAGCCGGTGCGAACGCGCTTGAGCAGCTACTGGCGCTGCCGCAGCCGCCAACGGCCGTTTTCTGTCATAGCGATATCATGGCCCTGGGCGCGCTTTCGCTGGCAAAACGCCGCGGGCTGAAAGTACCGGACGATCTGTCGATTATCGGCTTCGATAATATCTCGCTGGCTGAGTTCTGCGATCCGCCGCTCACCACAGTTTCTCAGCCACGTTTCGCGATTGGGCGCGAGGCCATGCTGTTACTGCTCGATCAGCTTAGCGGGCAAAATGTCAGTAGCGGTTCCCGCTTGCTGGACTGCGAACTCATTGTCCGGGGTAGTACCACAAAAAATAAGCCTTAAACTAAACGGCTTTCGGAGTTGCGGTTCTGGTCAAAGCTCCGTCGCTTAAGTAACATGGCGGGCTGACGAACGAATAAATACAGCGAAACGACAGTGGCACAACGAGATTATGTCAGCCGCAGCAAACCTGCAGCTTCGCGGCGCAAAAAGAATCCTTCAAGGAATTCACGGAAAAAGCAAAGTAGCCTTCCTGCTGTCTCACCAGCCATGGTCGCTATTGCTGCGGCTGTGCTGGTTGCCTTTATCGGTGGCCTGTACTTCATCACCCATCATAAAAAAGAAGAGGCGGAAGCCCTTCAGGGCCGCCAGGCGACGGGCAATGGCCTGCCGCCGAAGCCGGAAGAGCGCTGGCGCTACATCAAAGAGCTGGAAAGCCGCCAGCCGGGCGTGCGCGCGCCAACCGAACCCTCTGCGGGCGGCGAGGTGAAAAATGCCGATCAGCTGACCGACGAGCAGCGTCAGCTGCTGGCACAAATGCAGGCGGACATGCGCCAGCAGCCCACTCAGCTGACAGAAGTGCCGTGGAACGAGCAGACGCCAGCCCAGCGTCAGCAAACGCTGCAGCGCCAGCGTCTTCAGCAGCAGGCGCAACAGCAGGTTCAGCAGCAACAATGGACGCAGACTCAGCCAGTGCAGGCGCCGCGCACCCAGTCTCGCGTGACGGAGCAGCCGTATCAGGCTCCACGCACGGTTCAGAGCCAGCCTGCACAGCAGCCACGCCAGGCGCAGCCGAAGCAAACCACGCAGCAGCCGTATCAGGATTTGCTGCAAACGCCAACGCACACCACGGCAAGCCAGCCTAAAACCCAGCAGGCCGCCCCGGTGACGCGTGAACCAGAGCCTGCGAAGCAAACGGCAGAGAAAAAAGATGAGCGCCGCTGGATGATTCAGTGTGGCTCGTTCAAAGGGGCCGATCAGGCCGAAACCGTTCGCGCCCAGCTGGCATTTGAAGGATTCGACTCCCGCATCACCACCAACAACGGCTGGAACCGCGTAGTCATTGGCCCACTGAAAGGTAAGGAAAGTGCCGACGGCACCATCTCTCGCCTGAAGGTCGCCGGACACGCAAACTGCATTCGTCTCGCCGCCGGGGGTTGAAACCCCCAAAATCCCCCCCATCTATAAATGCATTCTGCCCCGTACACCGTGCGGGGCCTGTATTCTGCTTCACACCCAGGGGGGCCTCTCGTGACAACAATAGTCAGTGTTCGTCGTAACGGTCATGTCGTTATCGCCGGTGATGGTCAGGCCACGCTTGGCAACACCGTCATGAAAGGCAACGTGAAAAAAGTCCGTCGTTTGTACAACGACAAAGTGATCGCCGGTTTTGCGGGCGGCACTGCGGATGCCTTCACGCTGTTTGAACTGTTCGAACGCAAGCTGGAAATGCATCAGGGACATCTGGTGAAAGCGGCGGTTGAGCTCGCCAAAGACTGGCGTACCGACCGCATGCTGCGCAAGCTTGAAGCGCTGCTTGCCGTTGCCGACGAAACCGCATCTCTCATCATTACCGGGAACGGCGACGTCGTTCAGCCAGAAAACGATTTGATTGCCATTGGCTCCGGCGGCCCGTATGCCCAGGCCGCAGCCCGTGCGCTGCTGGAAAACACCGAGCTCAGCGCTCGTGACATTGCGGAAAAAGCGTTAGGTATTGCAGGCGATATTTGCATCTACACCAACCATTTCCACACTATCGAAGAATTACCTTCTAAAGCGTAAGGATCTCAAATGTCTGAAATGACCCCACGCGAGATTGTCAGCGAACTCGACAAACACATTATCGGCCAGGACGACGCCAAGCGTTCTGTGGCTATCGCCCTGCGTAACCGCTGGCGTCGTATGCAGCTTGACGAAGAGCTGCGTCATGAAGTGACCCCGAAGAACATTCTGATGATCGGTCCGACCGGCGTCGGTAAAACCGAAATCGCCCGTCGTCTGGCGAAGCTGGCTAACGCACCGTTCATCAAAGTCGAAGCGACTAAGTTCACCGAAGTGGGCTATGTTGGTAAAGAAGTGGACTCTATCATCCGCGATCTGACCGATGCCGCCGTCAAAATGGTGCGCATGCAGTCCATCGACAAAAACCGCTATCGTGCGGAAGAGATGGCGGAAGAGCGTATTCTCGATGTGCTGATCCCGCCGGCCAAAAACAACTGGGGCCAGTCGGAACAACCTCAGGAACCTTCAGCCGCACGTCAGGCGTTTCGCAAAAAACTGCGTGAAGGTGAGCTTGATGACAAAGAAATTGAAATCGATCTCGCTGCTGCGCCGATGAACGTCGAAATTATGACGCCGCCGGGCATGGAAGAGATGACCAGCCAGCTGCAGTCGATGTTCCAGAACCTCGGCGGCCAGAAACAAAAGCCGCGTAAGGTGAAAATCAAAGACGCCATGAAGCTGCTAATTGAAGAAGAAGCGGCGAAGCTGGTGAACCCGGAAGAGCTGAAGCAGGCCGCAATCGACGCCGTTGAACAGCACGGGATCGTGTTCATCGATGAAATCGACAAAATCTGTAAGCGCGGCGGTAACTCCTCCGGCCCGGATGTGTCCCGCGAAGGCGTTCAGCGTGACCTGCTGCCGCTGGTGGAAGGCTGCACCGTATCCACCAAGCACGGGATGGTGAAAACCGACCACATTCTGTTTATCGCCTCCGGTGCTTTCCAGGTGGCTAGCCCGTCTGACCTGATCCCTGAGCTGCAGGGTCGTTTGCCTATTCGCGTTGAGCTGAAGGCGCTGACCACCCACGATTTCGAGCGTATTCTGACCGAACCGAACGCCTCCGTTACCGTGCAGTACAAAGCGCTGATGGGCACCGAAGGCGTGAACATCGACTTCACCGACGACGGCATTAAACGCATTGCTGAAGCAGCCTGGCAGGTGAACGAATCCACCGAAAACATCGGTGCCCGTCGCCTGCACACCGTGCTGGAACGCCTGATGGAAGACATCTCTTACGACGCCAGCGAACGTCAGGGTGAATCCTTTACCATTGATGCAGAATATGTGAGCAAACATCTGGATGCGTTAGTGGCAGATGAAGATCTGAGCCGTTTTATCCTATAATCCCGGTAACTGCATTTTCATCACTGTTGATGGGGGCTCTGGCCCCCATTTTTATTGGCCGGAATAATGACTGAACAATCACTGAGTCGTACCCAGGCATGGCTGGAAAGCCTGCGCCCGAAAACATTACCGCTGGCGTTTGCCGCCATCGTCGTCGGAACGGCGCTTGCCTGGTGGCAGGGTCATTTCAATCCGCTGGTTGCTCTGCTGGCGCTCGTCACCGCCGGGCTGCTGCAAATTCTGTCGAACCTGGCGAATGACTATGGCGATGCGGTGAAAGGCAGCGACAAGCCCGATCGCATTGGGCCGCTGCGCGGGATGCAAAAGGGCGTTATCACCCAAGAGCAGATGAAGCGGGCGTTGATTATCACCGTGGCGCTGATTTGCATCTCAGGCATTGCGCTGCTGGTTGCTTCGTACCAGACGATGCAAGATTTTATCGGCTTCCTGGTGCTTGGCGGGGTGTCGATTATTGCCGCCATCACCTATACCGTTGGCACGCGCCCGTATGGCTACATTGGGCTTGGCGATGTTTCCGTGCTGATTTTCTTCGGCTGGCTCAGCGTAATGGGCAGCTGGTATCTTCAGGCGCACACGCTTGAACTGTTGACGTTCCTGCCTGCCACGGCCTGCGGATTACTCGCCACGGCCGTGCTGAATATTAATAATCTGCGTGATATCAACAGCGATCGCGAGAACGGTAAAAACACCCTCGCCGTGCGTCTGGGGCCGGTTAACGCTCGCCGCTATCATACCGTTCTGCTGCTGGGCGCGCCGCTTTGCCTGGCGTTATTTAACCTGCTGGCGCTGCATAGCCCGTGGGGTTGGCTGTTTATTCTCGCTTTGCCGTTGCTTATCAGGCAGGTGCGTTTTGTCCTGACCCATCGCGACCCGGTCGATATGCGCCCAATGCTGGAACGCACGGTTAAAGCGGCTCTGCTGACTAACCTGTTGTTTGTGGTTGGGATTATTCTAAGCCATGCGTTCGCTTAACTGACAAATATCAATTAACAATTGATGATTTTGCCAACAATGCGATTCGCACGATATACTGAAAACACTCACAGCTTCTGAACGTTAAGCCTATGAAATACGATACATCCGAGCTTTGCGACATCTACCAGGAAGATGTCAATGTCGTTGAACCGCTGTTCTCCAACTTTGGCGGACGGTCGTCGTTTGGTGGACAAATCATCACGGTGAAGTGTTTCGAGGATAACGGGCTCCTGTACGATATGCTCGAACAGAACGGTCGTGGCCGCATCCTGTTAGTGGATGGCGGTGGCTCCGTGCGCCGGGCACTGATTGACGCCGACCTCGCGCGCCTGGCCGTGCAAAATGAATGGGAAGGCATGGTGGTTTACGGTGCCGTCCGTCAGGTCGATGACCTGGAAGAGCTGGACATCGGTATTCAGGCGATGGCGGCTATTCCGGTCGGTGCCGCAGGAGAAGGCATTGGTGAAAGCGACGTGCGCGTGAACTTCGGCGGTGTTACGTTCTTCTCCGGCGACCATCTCTATGCCGACAACACCGGCATTATCCTGTCGGAAGACCCGCTCGACATTGAATAAGCGCTTCTGAAAAAGGCCTTCTCACTGAGAAGGCCTTTTTGTTTGCGGCAAACTTACTGGATCTTGCCTAAAAAGTCGCGTTTGCCCAGCGGCACGCCCGCCTGACGCAAAATGCCGTAGGCCGTGGTGGAATGGAAAAAGAAGTTCGGAACGGCGAACTGCCATACGAAGCTTTGAGCGGTGAAGTGCAGCTGATGCTCGCGGGCCTGAACCATCACCGGACGCTGATCGTCACCTGCGAGCTGTTCATCGCTGATGCTTTTCATATAAGCGATAGTGGCTGCGATGCGTGCCTGAAGCTCGGCAAACGTGGCTTCGTTATCTTCCATCACTGGCGCGTCAACGTCCGCCAGGCGGGCAATCGCGCGCTTAGCCATATCGCAGGCAACCTGTACCTGACGCTTCAGCGGGAACATATCGTCCGCCAGCTTCGCCTCCAGTAGCGTAGCCTCCTGAATCCCCTGCTCTTTTGCCCAGGCCGAGCTCTTTGCCAGAACGGC
Organism: Scandinavium sp. UTDF21-P1B; assembly: GCF_040750395.1. Classification (NCBI taxonomy): domain Bacteria; kingdom Pseudomonadati; phylum Pseudomonadota; class Gammaproteobacteria; order Enterobacterales; family Enterobacteriaceae; genus Scandinavium; species Scandinavium sp. UTDF21-P1B. The sequence goes on along the minus strand of NZ_JBFLVD010000027.1, from coordinate 47,747 downwards.
ATCCAGACTCACCAGCCCGTGAATAAACTGCGCTTTCATTTCGCTATACAGTGACATTTTCAGCTTCCTTAATGGTGGTAAACCCATCGAGAATAAACTCAGGGCATAACGAAGAGTAGCGCGAATTGTGCGCCAATACGTTGAACCTGAGGGCATAAAAAAATCCGTAGCCCCAGAGGGTTACGGATTCTGATAAAACGAACTTGCGGTCGCGCTTAGTACAGCTTTTTCGCGCAATCCAGCAGGTCAGTTCTGAATGGACGCTTCATATTTTCAATGGCGTCGATGATGTCGTGGTGAACCAGTTTTTCGTTCTGGATCCCGACACAGCGGCCGCCGAAGCCTTCCAGCAGAACTTCAATCGCGTATGCGCCCATGCGTGAAGCAAGGATGCGGTCATAAGGCACCGGAGAGCCGCCGCGCTGGATGTGGCCCAGAACGGTTGCACGGGTTTCGCGCTTGGTTTCGGTTTCGATGAATTTCGCCAGCTCGTCCACGTCACACATGTGCTCAGTGATAGCCACGATCGCGTGTTTCTTGCCTTTCGCGATGCCCGCTTTGATTTCTGCCACCAGATCTTCGCGATTGAATTCAACTTCCGGCACCACGACAAACTCACAGCCGCCCGCAATGGCTGCCGCCAGGGTCAGATCGCCGCAGTAACGGCCCATCACTTCAACGATGGAGATACGCTGGTGAGAAGAAGAGGTGTCACGCAGGCGGTCAATCGCTTCCACGACGGTGCCCAGCGCGGTGAAGTAACCGATGGTGTAATCGGTGCCTTTGATATCGTTATCGATAGTGCCCGGCAGGCCCACGCACGGGAAGCCCATTTCGGTCAGGCGCTTAGCCCCCATGTAGGAACCGTCACCGCCGATAACCACCAGCGCGTCCAGTCCGCGCTTTTTCATGTTCTCGATAGCCACGGCACGGATGTGCTCTTCGCGGAATTCCGGGAAACGCGCAGAACCCAGGAAGGTACCACCGCGGTTAATCATATCGGACACGCTGTAACGGTCGAGCTGAACCATCCGGTCTTCGTACAGACCAAGGTAGCCATCATAAATACCCATTACTTCCAGACCTTCCGTCAGCGCGGCACGAACCACACCACGGATAGCTGCGTTCATGCCCGGCGCATCACCGCCGCTTGTCAACACACCGATTTTCTTAATCATGACTACCTCTGAACTTAGGAATGCTAAAAATTATTCTGTTGCCCGAAGCGCCCCCGTATCACGGGAGAGATCGACTCTATGAGAGATAGTATATCAGGCGCTTCGTGCTGAATTGATTCAGGTCAGACCAAACGGCGGTAATTTAGACAAAAATGCCGATCCGACCCCCATTTTTACAACGAATGACGAAAGTCCAAAAAGCCCTGTCGTCCCGAAGGGACAACCGAGCGCGGATCCTGATGAATAATGACATCAGAACCCGGAAAACGAAGCAAAATAGCCTGCTCAACCTGTTCAGCCACCAGATGCGCCTGAACCAACGGCAGATTGTCTTCCATTTCTAAATGAATCTGAATAAAGCGGGTCGGCCCTGACTGCCGCGTTCGAAGGTCATGCGCACCGCTCACGCCCGGCCAGGCGCTGACGATGTTAATGATTTCTTGCCGTTCTTCATCGGGTAAAGCCCGGTCCAGCAGAGACTGAACGGCTTCATACCCCATGCGTAACGCACTATATAAAATATAGATGCCAATACCCAATGCAAACAACGCGTCTGCGCGATGCCAGCCGTACCAGGCGAGCGCCAGCGCCACCAGAATGGCACCGTTCATCATAACATCAGACTGATAATGAAGCATATCTGCACGCACCGCCTGGCTTTGCGTCTTACGCACGACCCAGCGCTGGAAGGTCACCAGCACCATCGTGCTGATAAGCGCAATCACCGTCACAATCATGCCGACGCCAGGCTCATGCATAGGCTCTGGCTTGATCAAATTCTGAATGCCGGTCAAAAACAGGAACAGGGCCGAACCGGAAATAAACATGCTCTGGGCAAGCGCGGCCAGCGATTCAGCTTTGCCGTGGCCGAACGTATGTTCTTCGTCGGCGGGCTGCAGCGAATAGCGCACGACCAGCAGATTGGTTAGCGAGGCGGCAATATCCACCAGCGAGTCCACCAGCGCGGCCAGAATACTGACGGATCCGGTGTACCACCACGCAAAAATCTTAATCAAAAGTAACACCGACGCCATCACCGTCGCGGCCAGCGCCGCACGGCTGACTAACCGGCCATAAGATTGATTCATAAACACTCCTGCACGTATCTGCGGGTAGTATAGCGGAATGCGCTCGAAGTCAGTGGCTGGAAAAAGGGCAAAAAAAACCCCCACATCATGTGGGGGAAGACAGGGATGGTGTCTATGGCAAGGAAAACAGGGTTTGTTACTGGTTGCTACGGGTATTGCTACTACTGAACAGCGTTAGAGCTGAACCTTGCTGCATCCGTGCAACCTCACGCAACTGATCCATACGTTGCTGGTGTCTTTCATTTAAAACCGCTTGTTGCTCTGGCGTAAGCAGGCGGTACATCTGGTTGCGGACCCGGGCCATTTCGACCTGGCGAGCAACCTGCTCCTGCGCCATTTTTTCTGCCTGAGCGTGCACGGCGGTTTCATCAAATTTTTCTGCGGTGACAAGCTTATGCATTGTCTCCATTTCGCTAACATTAACAGGGGGCTGCTGGCGCCGGGCCTGTTGCATAAGATCCCGCATCTGTTGACGCTGATATTCGGTTAAACTTATGCCGTCAAACATATGGCTCTGGTGACTGCCCTGCGTCGCCCCTTCATTTGGGGTCCAGTTAACGCTGGTAACGACTTCAGCAGCCTGGCTATTCGCACTTAGCGCCAGCGTTGAGGCCATGACGGCAGCGATAACATTGCGCATCAATTGCTCCCAGGTACTTTTGTTTCGCGATTCAACGAGAGCCAGTCTACGATTCAGGCTGCAAACATGCGTCAGGGGGTGTAAAACAACGTAAAGTCATGGATTAGCGAGCCTTGATGACGTAATTTCTGCCTCGGAGGTATTAAATCAATGAATAAAATCCTGTTAGTTGATGATGACCGGGAGCTCACCTCCCTGTTAAAGGAGCTGCTCGACATGGAAGGCTTCAATGTGCAGGTTGCCCATGATGGGGAACAGGCACTGGCGCTTCTGGATGACAGCATCGACCTGCTTTTACTCGACGTGATGATGCCGAAAAAGAACGGTATCGACACCCTTAAAGAGTTACGACAGACGCACCAGACACCGGTCATTATGTTGACCGCACGCGGCAGCGAGCTGGATCGCGTTCTCGGCCTTGAGCTGGGCGCAGACGACTACCTGCCTAAACCGTTTAACGATCGCGAGCTGGTCGCCCGTATTCGCGCGATCTTGCGTCGCTCCCACTGGAGCGAACAGCAGCAGACCAGCGAAAACAACTCACCAAACTTAGAAGTGGATTCTCTGAGCCTGAATCCAGGCCGTCAGGAAGCAAGCTTTGACGGTGCGACCCTTGAGCTGACCGGCACCGAGTTCACGCTGCTGTATCTGCTGGCACAGCATCTCGGCCAGGTGGTGTCTCGTGAACACCTGAGCCAGGAAGTGCTGGGTAAACGCCTGACGCCGTTTGACCGCGCCATCGACATGCACATTTCCAACCTGCGCCGTAAATTGCCGGAGCGGAAAGATGGCCATCCATGGTTTAAAACCTTACGTGGCCGCGGCTATCTGATGGTATCCGCTTCATGATAGGAAGTTTGACCGCTCGCATCTTTGCCATTTTCTGGTTAACCCTGGCACTGGTGCTGATGCTGGTACTGATGTTGCCCAAGCTTGACTCGCGCCAGATGACCGAACTGCTGGACAGCGAGCAGCGCCAGGGGCTAATGATAGAGCAGCACGTTGAAGCCGAGCTTGCGAACGATCCCCCGAACGATTTGATGTGGTGGCGCCGCCTGTTTCGCGCCATCGACAAATGGGCACCGCCTGGGCAACGCCTTCTGCTGGTCACCAGCGAAGGCCGCGTGATCGGCGCAGAACGCAATGAAATGCAGATCATTCGTAACTTTATCGGCCAGTCCGATAACGCCGATCATCCGCAGAAAAAACGCTACGGACGTCTGGAAATGGTAGGACCCTTCTCGGTCAGAGACGGGGAAGATAACTACCAGCTTTATTTGATTCGCCCGGCAAACACCTCGCAATCCGATTTCATCAACCTGCTGTTTGACCGCCCGCTGCTGCTGCTGATTGTCACCATGCTGGTGAGTTCACCGCTGCTACTATGGCTGGCGTGGAGCCTCGCCAAGCCTGCACGTAAGCTGAAAAACGCCGCCGATGAGGTCGCCCAGGGAAACCTGCGCCAGCATCCTGAACTGGAAGCCGGGCCGCAGGAGTTCCTCGCGGCGGGCTCCAGTTTCAACCAGATGGTGACCGCGCTGGAAAGGATGATGACGGCTAACCAGCGCCTGCTGTCCGATATTTCTCACGAGCTGCGCACGCCGCTCACGCGCCTTCAGCTGGGCACCGCCTTGCTGCGTCGCCGGGCCGGAGAAAGCAAAGAACTGGAGCGTATTGAAACGGAAGCGCATCGTCTGGACAGCATGATCAACGACCTGCTGGTAATGTCGCGCAATCAGTCGAAAAACGCGCTGGTCAGTGAAACCCTCAAGGCCAACCACCTGTGGGGGGAAGTGCTGGACAACGCCGCGTTTGAAGCGGAACAGATGGGGAAATCATTTACCGTCGAATATCCGCCTGGCCCATGGCCGCTGTACGGTAACCCGAATGCGCTGGAAAGCGCCTTTGAGAATATCGTGCGCAACGCCCTGCGTTACTCGCACACCAAAATCTCGGTCAGCTTCTCGGTGGATAAAGACGGCATCACCATTAACGTGGACGATGACGGCCCGGGCGTCAGCCCGGAGGACAGAGAGCAGATTTTCCGTCCGTTCTACCGCACAGACGAAGCCCGCGACCGCGAATCCGGCGGCACCGGGCTTGGCCTGGCTATTGTCGAAACCGCCATCCAGCAGCATCGCGGCTGGGTGAAGGCCGACGACAGCCCGCTCGGCGGTTTGCGTCTGACTATGTGGCTGCCGCTGTATAAGCGGGATTGATCAGCGTCTCCCCTCTCCCTAACCCTCTCCCAAAGGGAGAGGGAACCGATCGAGCCAATACCAATCAGGGTGCTGGTTTTCTCCCTCTCCTTATGGGAGAGGGCCGGGGAGAGGGTATCAGTCAATCTGAATCCCTACTTCCCCCACAACCTCCGCGAATTATCCTCAATCTGTCCGTTCAGACGCCGCTTCTGCATGGTTCTCGTCCAACTGACGGATAGCCCCGCCGCCGACAGCAGACGATGATACTGTTCGTCGTCATACGGCGTGTACCACGCAATCGCCGCCGCGCCATACACGGACACATTGCTCAGGCGGGAAACGAGAACCAGCGGCTGCTCCGTCGATACTTTTCCCGCCACAATGACCCGATACAGCCAGCCCATTTTGCCGCTGCTTTGCATTAGAGAGGAAAAGTCGCTGATGCCGAAGTGATAGTTAAGCTTAAAGCACGGCGAGCGCGGCTGCGTCACCTGAATCAGCGCATCGCCCCAGCGGAAGATGTCGCCAATAAAAACGTTTTTCTCCGTCAGACCTTCCGTTGAGAGGTTCTCACCAAAGGCGGGCGCGCAGAACAGATCGGCCTGTTCCGGAAATTCACGCGCCCAGGCAGCGTAATGCTCGCGTGGATAATGGCACAGCGCGCGGTCCGGGCCACCGTGAATTTTCTTTTCCGCCTGCTCGTCACCCACCAGGCCCCGTTCGGTGAGTTCCAGCTCGCCGTCTACCTGCAATTTTGCAATCGCGCTTGGTCGGCTGCCCTCGTACTCCCGCACGCTGCCCGTAAAAACGTCCACCGGATATTGCATCTTCCCTCTCCTGCTGCTGACAACACATTGCCGCTATTTTTGCACGTAAACTACGCAAAATGCGACATGCGTAAAGCCGCGAGCGACGGATTCATGTTATCCATTAGTTAAAATGAAACACCATTTCACTATAAGGAGTTCATGCTATGACCCGTCATTCTGCGTTTAGCGGCGTATGGTGCCCCTCTATCACGCCAATGGACAGTGAAGGAAATATTGATTACGTCGGCATGTCGCGGCACCTCGCCCGCCTGACTGACGCGCGCATCGACGTCATCCTGCTGATGGGCAGCATCGGCGAGTTTGCTTCATTTTCACTGGAGGAGCGCCTTGCTCTCATTCGTAAAGCGCGGGAGATGTCGCCCCTGACGATGGTCGCCAACGTCTCCTCCACCTGCCTGAGTGACGTCGTGACGATGGCGCAGGCAGCTCACGACGCGGGCTACGAAGCGGTGATGGTATTGCCGCCCTATTATTACGCTCAGACGGCGAATCAGGTCCTGAGCTACTTCCGCAGGATTGGCCAGACGCTGAAGGGGAAATGGTTTGCCTATAACTTCCCGGCGCGCACCGGCTGCGATATCACCCCGGAGATTGCCGCCACGCTGGCCGCTGAATTTCCTGATTTCGCCGGTATCAAAGACACGGTCGATTGCCAGTCGCACACGCGAGACATGATCCTCGCCACTCAGGCCGTGCGCCCTGATTTTGCGGTACTTTCGGGCTATGACGAATATTTCATTCCGAACCTGATGGCGGGCGGCGCTGGCGTTATTTCAGGTCTGAACAACGTCATGCCGGAGCTGTTCGTCACGGCGCGTGAAGCCTGGCAAAAAGGGGATTTACCTGCACTCACCGGGGCCCAGCGTGAAATTGGCCGCTGCATGGCAATTTATGCCATCGGTGATGATTTTGTGACCACGATTAAAACGGTTGTCTCCCGCAAGTTCGGTTACAGTACGCCCGTTTCCCGCAACGCGGGCGGCGCGCTGAATGAGGCACAGCTTCAGCAGGCCGATCGTCAGTTCGACATCCGCTGAAAGCAAAAGAGCCTCACAACGTGAGGCTCCCTTTCATAATACCAGACAGGTCTATTTCACCGTATTACGCACATCAATCGCCACCGACTCGCTCTTCACTCTGCGTGACCAAACAGAGGTGATGATCGGCACCAGGATGGACGTCACGATAACTGACGTTGCCACCAGCGAAGTCGCTGCTGGCGCCATCGGTTTAAACGCAGGCACCATTTCTGCAATCAGAACGGGCGTGGCTACCGCAGCACCCGCCGAGCTGGATGCCGCAATTCCCGCCGTGCCATCGCCGCCGCCAATCAGCTTATCGGCAATAATCAGCGGAATGCCGGTGACCACAATCACCGCCAGGCCAAGCAGAACACCGAGCAGACCGGTCTGGGCAATCACGCTCAAATCAATGGTGTTGCCCAACGCAAAGGCGAAGAACGGGATCAGCGTCTGTACCGCTTTGCCGAAAAAGTCGCGCAGCTCAGGGTCGAGGTTGCCCAACAGGAAGCCCACGAGGAACGGCAGCACTGCGCCAACAAACACGTGCGGTTCAAATGAAGCAATCCCCGCCGTGCCGAGGATAATCATGGTCATCAGCGGGCCGGACTCCAGCGACATCAGCACGAATGCCCCCGCCTCTTCTTTGGTACCGTACTGCTGCATGATCGAGGCGTAGAGACCGCCGTTGGTCATGTCCATGCACGCCACCAGCGCCAGCGTCGAAAGCCCGGCAAAGAAACCCGCCTCAACGCCGTGCTCAGGAATAATTCGGGAGGCAATGGCCGCCACCACCCACGCCACCGCGATTTTAGTCACCACCAGCGTGCCGGATTTACGCAGCACGGTACCGGTGGCGCTTAGCTTGATGGAAGCTCCCATACAGAAAAACCACACGGCCAGAATCGGTACCGTTCCGGTGATCATTCCGTTGGTAAAAGAACCGAAGTATTTACCCGCATCCGGGGAGAAAGTGTGACACAGGGCGCCGAGGAACAGCGGCACCAGCATCATACCACCGGGGATTTTTTCAATTGCACGTTTGATTTGCATGACCACCACCCGTAAGAACGTATTGTTTTTCTGATTTTCAGACGCCGGATGACGCTCAAGGAGTGCCGCGGCAGGCCAACAATAGTCCCAACGAGGGGTGAGAACAGTGATCGAACAAACAAATTAAAACGATGTTTTATATTTATGGGATCAATGTTTTTATTTTTGATCTTTATCACAACTCCCGCGGCAGGCATAAAAAAACCCTGCTGAATCAGCAGGGTTTTGTCTTCTGCCCAGGGCAGGAGGCGCTAAATCGCCTTATTTTTTCGCTGCAAAACGCGCAGCCGCTTCGTCCCAGTTCACTACGTCCCAGAACGCTTTGATGTAGTCCGGACGACGGTTCTGGAATTTCAGGTAGTAAGCGTGCTCCCACACGTCCAGACCCAGAATCGGGAAGCCGGATGCGCCAGAAATCGCTTCGCCCATCAGCGGGGAATCCTGGTTAGCGGTTGAAACTACCGCCAGCTTGTCGCCTTTCAGCACCAGCCACGCCCAGCCGGAGCCGAAACGGGTGGCAGCGGCTTTTTCGAATTCCGCTTTGAAGTTGTCCACGGAGCCGAAATCACGCTCGATAGCCGCTTTCAGGTCGCCCTGCAGGGTGGTACCGGTTTTCAGGCCTTTCCAGAACAGGCTGTGGTTAGCGTGGCCGCCTGCGTTGTTGCGCAGCACAGTTTTCTTGTCTGCTGGCAGCTGATCCAGTTTGGTGATCAGCTCTTCCGCGGAGAGATTTGCGAACTCCGGCAGGCTTTCCAGCGCTGCGTTAGCGTTGTTCACATAGGTCTGGTGGTGTTTGGTGTGATGGATTTCCATCGTCTGCTTGTCAAAGTGCGGCTCAAGGGCATCGTACGCGTACGGCAGGGATGGCAGTGTATAACTCATATTCATCTCCAGTTATTATCGGGCGGCAGAGGTGTTAACGCCGCGTAAGCAGTTGGTTCATTATAGTTATTTAAATGATATTGAAAATGTTTATCAATGCCGTAGTTTTAATAAGGTTATAACAATTGGTTATGTGGCTGATTTTGTGAGCCCGCTCAGGCGGAACACGCGCTTTTTGCCAGGTCCAGGGTTTACGCGGCAACGGTCTGAAGGTTAATCCGTTGACTGATTTTTACACTCATCAGGTCAGATGAAAGATTCATCGACGTAACACGTTGAGGATAAAAAAATGAGTCACGCGATTACGATGGGTATTTTTTGGCATTTGATAGGTGCAGCCAGTGCAGCCTGTTTCTACGCCCCGTTCAAAAAGGTTAAAAATTGGTCCTGGGAAACGATGTGGTCGATTGGCGGTATCGTCTCCTGGCTCATCCTGCCGTGGACGATCAGCGCCATGCTACTGCCAGATTTCTGGGCCTACTACGGTTCATTCAGCGCCTCCACGCTGCTGCCCGTGTTCCTGTTCGGCGCGATGTGGGGCATCGGTAACATTAACTACGGTCTGACCATGCGCTACCTTGGCATGTCGATGGGTATTGGCATTGCCATCGGCATTACGCTTATCGTTGGCACGCTGATGACACCGATTCTGAACGGAGATTTTCACATTCTGGTTGGCACCGAAGGCGGGCGTATGACGCTGCTCGGCGTGCTGGTTGCCGTCGTTGGCGTGGGCATTGTGACCCGCGCGGGGCAGCTTAAAGAGCGTAAAATGGGCATCAAAGCCGAAGAGTTCAACCTGAAAAAAGGGTTGGTGCTGGCGGTCATGTGCGGGATTTTCTCCGCCGGGATGTCATTTGCGATGAACGCCGCAAAGCCGATGCATGAAGCCGCCGCCGCGTTGGGTGTCGATCCGCTGTATGTCGCTCTGCCAAGCTATGTCGTGATTATGGGCGGCGGTGCGGTAATTAACCTTGGCTTCTGCTTCATTCGCCTGGCAACAAAATCAAACTTGTCGGTAAAAGCAGACTTCTCGCTGGCAAAACCGATGATCGTCGGCAATATCCTGTTTTCCGCACTGGCAGGGCTGATGTGGTATCTGCAGTTCTTCTTCTACGCCTGGGGCCACGCCAGCATTCCGGCGCAGTACGACTACATGAGCTGGATGCTGCACATGAGTTTCTACGTGCTGTGCGGCGGCCTGGTTGGGCTGATTCTCAAAGAGTGGAATGCGGCAGGACGCCGTCCGGTCGGGGTGCTGAGCCTCGGCTGCGTGGTAATTATCATCGCCGCCAACATCGTTGGCCTGGGCATGGCGAACTGATTACGCCGCGGTTTTTTGACGATGACGCCATTGCCCTGGCGTCATCCCCACTTCGCGATTAAACACCACCGAAAAGTAGTTACTGTCCTCAAAGCCGCAGTGCATCGCAATTTCCCCGATCATCAATTCTGAATGCTGAAGCAGATATTGCGCGTGGCAGATGCGCAGCTGGCGCAAATAGTGATTAATGGTCATCCCCGTCTGGCTGCGAAACTGCTGACGCAGCGTTCGCTCACTGCAGGCCTGCTGCTCACAGAACTTATCCAGCGCAAAAGGCCGGTTCAGGCTACCCGCAAGGGCAGTCAGCAGCTTATCGAGCAGCGCTTCGCTCTCGGTGGCGGCAAGGTTATCGGTGGCATAGCGATGGCGGCGCAGCGTCACCACCAGTTGGGCAAACAGCAGCTCGGCCATATCGTCAATCTGGCCGCCCGTTTTGTGACTCTCCTGTTCCAGCGCGGTGATCACCTGCCGCGCCTGAGCCATGCCGTTGCTGCCGATGCGCCAGTGCGGCGTCCAGACGGTGCCATTCAGGCCGGGAATGTGCGCCGCCCAGTCAAGGTTAAGCTTCAGCCGCTCCGGGCAGTAAATAATATTCTGTAAAACCAGATCGTTAACGGAAGCGTAGGAGTGCTTATCTTCTGCGCGGATGTAGAACAGATCCCCGCGCGTAATGCGGTAGGGCCTGTCGTTAAGGATATGCAGCCCGTTTCCGCGCCACACCAGCACCAGCTCGCAGAACTCATGGGTATGCTCAGCAAAGACGTTTTGCGGATAGCGATCGGCCACCGCCACCGCCTGCTGCGGGGAGGCAAAGAAATCGGCTTTGCGGAGAATGAGCTGGGCTGGCACGGAGGACCTCAAACAGCGAATAACTGCCTATTATTCGCTGTTTTACGGGCAAAAACGGTGACTGGACTCGCGTTACTGAAGCAGGGTGTCGCGCCCCTGGCGAATATCACGCGGTGACCACTGAAATTCGCGGCGAAACAGCGTCGAAAAGTGGTTACTGTCGCCAAAACCACAGCGAAAAGCGATATCCGTAACGCTCTCATCGCTGTGGCGTAGTAAGTGACGCGCTTTGGTCAGGCGAATACGATTGAGGTAGCGCTGAGGCGTTAACCCGGTGTGCTGTTTCAGCTGGCGATGCAGGGTACGCAGCGACAGAGAAAAGCGTCCGGCAAGCGTTTCCCAGCAGACATCTTCCGCAAAGTGCTCTTCCAGCCACGCCATCATCAGATTCAGGCGCGCATCGTTGTTGGTCGCCTCCGCCGCCAGGCTCCCCTTGCGCAGCTGCACCAGCAGCTGCATAAACAGAATTTCGCGGTGGGCGATGGCGTGCATGTCAGTGCCATCATCGAGTACCTCCATCTGCTGCACAATTCCGCGCACCTGGTGCAACACAGACTGATTCACCCGCCAGTGTGAGGGGTAGATGCCATCCTGCTCCTGCGGCAGCAGCTTTTGCAGGCCGGAGAGAAACTGGAAAGCATCAGGCGAACGGTACAGGACGTTGGTCAGGCACAGATTGTCAGTGTGCTCATACAAATGGCGGTCGTGATCGCGGACAAAGCAAACCGTGCCGCCGGCAATGGTATAGGGTTGACCGTTGAACACGTGAATGCCCGTGCCGTGCTCAACGATAACAATCTCATGAAAATCATGGTGATGCTCAGGGAACTCGGCCTGTGGAAGCCGTGGCTCAATGGCAACAGGCGCATGTCCTGAAGGAAAGAAATCCACGCTGTGCAATACGGTCATAACAGTTCCGCCAGATGAGAAAAGTTATCAGGATAATAAGCAGCCCCCGCCAATCTCACCTTGAATTTTTGACAGCAAAGCGCGCAAACCTCGTTCATTTTTCAAGAAACGACAGGAAAAATCAGGAAATGCGTTCAGCGTCACACCCGCATGAAACGGCATGATTACTGGAAAGTGTGAAGGTTCTCACGTTCACCTTTGCTTTCTTGCCAGCCGACTTTTACCGCTGTCAGTAGTGAGAAGGTAGCCAGTGCAGGGGTACGCCAGACTGATGCCATTGACCATCAGAAGGACCTCTCCAATGAGTTTTCGCCATTGTGTGGCCGTGGATTTAGGCGCTTCCAGCGGACGCGTCATGCTCGCCAGTTACGACCGCCAAAAACGGACCCTGGCGCTGCGGGAAATCCACCGCTTTGTGAATACGCTGCAGAAAGTGAACGGCACCGACTGCTGGGATATCGACAGCCTGGAAGCCGATATCCGCCTCGGCCTGAAGAAAGTCTGCGACGACGGCATTCTTATCGACAGTATCGGCATCGACACTTGGGGCGTGGACTACGTGCTGCTGGATAAAGACGGCCAGCGCGTCGGCCTGCCCGTCTCCTATCGCGACAGCCGTACTCAGGGCGTGATGCAGCTTGCCGAAACACAGCTGGGGCGTGCTGACATCTACCGCCGCAGCGGCATTCAGTTTTTACCCTTCAACACGCTGTATCAGTTCCACGCCCTTGCAGATCAACAACCAGAGATCGTCGACAGCGTCGCCCACGCCCTGCTGATCCCCGACTATTTCAGCTTTCGCCTGACCGGCAAGCTGAACTGGGAGTACACCAACGCGACCACCACTCAGATGGTGAACATCAACACGGATAACTGGGATGAGAGCCTGCTCAACTGGGCGGGTGCGCCTCGCCGCTGGTTCGGCACGCCGACGCATCCCGGCAACGTGATTGGTCACTGGATTTGCCCGCTGGGCAACGAAATCCCGGTGGTCGCCGTTGCCAGCCACGATACCGCCAGCGCGGTCATTGCTTCGCCGTTGAAGGGTAAACATGCGGCTTACCTCTCCTCCGGCACGTGGTCGCTGATGGGTTATGAAAGCAAAACCCCGGCCACCAGCGACGTGGCGCTCACCAACAACATCACCAATGAAGGCGGCGCGGAAGGCCGCTACCGGGTGCTGAAAAACATCATGGGGCTGTGGCTGCTTCAGCGCGTGCTCAAAGAACAAAGCATCAGCGATATTGCGTCCTTAATCACTCAGACCCGCGATATCCCGGCCTGCAAATTTGTCATTAACCCGAACGACGACCGCTTTATCAACCCGGCCAACATGAGCGCCGAAATTCAGGCCGCGTGCCGCGAAAGCCAGCAGCCTGTCCCCCAAAGCGCGGCGGAACTGGCGCGCTGTATTTTCGATAGTCTGGCGCTGCTGTATGCCCGCGTGCTGCACGAACTCGCCGATCTTCACGACCACGCTTTTTCACAACTGCACATCGTCGGCGGCGGCTGTCAGAACGAGCTGCTGAACCAGCTTTGCGCCGATGCCTGCGGCATTTCGGTCATCGCCGGGCCGATTGAGGCCTCCACGCTCGGCAACATCGGCGTGCAGCTGATGACGCTAGACGAACTCAAAGACGTTGACGATTTTCGCGAGGTGGTGCGCGGCAACCATGCCCTCACCACCTTCACCCCGGATCCGAACAGTGAAATTGCCCGCTACGTCGCGCAATTTCAGCCACAACAGACCAAGGAGCTTTGCGCATGACCACTCAACTTGAACAAGCCTGGGAACTGGCAAAACAGCGTTATGCCGCTGTGGGTGTCGACGTCGAGGAGGCGCTGCGTCAGCTTGACCGTCTGCCCGTCTCGATGCACTGCTGGCAGGGCGACGACGTCGCCGGATTTGAAAATCCAGGCGGCGCGCTGACGGGTGGCATTCAGGCAACGGGCAACTATCCGGGCAAAGCCCGGAACGCCACGGAGCTGCGCGCCGATCTGGAGCAGGCGCTGAGCCTGATCCCGGGCCCAAAACGCCTGAACCTGCACGCCATCTATCTGGAGTCTGAGACGCCGGTTGGCCGCAACGAAATCAAGCCTGAGCACTTCAAAAACTGGGTGCAGTGGGCGAAAGCCAATAAGCTGGGGCTGGACTTCAACCCCTCCTGCTTCTCGCACCCGAACAGCGCCGACGGCTTTACCCTGGCAAGCGCCAACGATGAAATCCGACAGTTCTGGATTGACCACTGCAAGGCCAGCCGCCGCGTATCAGCGTACTTCGGCGAGCAGCTCGGCACGCCTTCGGTGATGAACATCTGGATCCCGGATGGCATGAAGGACCTGACCGTTGATCGCTTCGCGCCACGCCAGCGCTTAATGAACGCGCTGGATGAGATCATCAGCGAAAAACTGAGCCCGGCACACCACATCGACGCCGTGGAAAGCAAGCTGTTCGGCATCGGCGCGGAGAGCTACACCGTCGGCTCCAATGAGTTCTATATGGGCTACGCCACCAGCCGCCAGACTGCGCTGTGTCTTGATGCAGGTCACTTCCACCCGACCGAAGTCATCTCAGACAAAATCTCCGCCGCCATGCTGTTCGTGCCGCGCCTGCTGCTGCACGTGAGCCGTCCGGTGCGCTGGGACAGCGACCACGTGGTGCTGCTGGACGATGAAACTCAGGCCATCGCCAGCGAAATCATCCGCCACGACCTGTTCGACCGCGTACATATCGGCCTCGACTTCTTCGATGCCTCCATCAATCGCATCGCGGCCTGGGTTATCGGCACCCGCAACATGAAGAAAGCCCTGCTGCGCGCGCTGCTGGAGCCAACGGCAGAGCTGCGCCAGCTGGAGCTGGACGGCGACTACACCGCGCGCCTGGCGCTGCTTGAAGAGCAGAAATGCCTGCCGTGGCAGGCCGTCTGGGAGATGTACTGCCAGCGCAACGATACCCCGGCGGGCAGCCAGTGGCTCGAGAGCGTGCGAGCTTATGAGAAAGACGTTTTAGCGAAGCGCAAATAAATACACTGCCCGGCGGCGCGCTGCTTGCCGGGCCTACGGATAAATGTAGGCCGGGTAAGCGCAGCGCCACCCGGCATTTTCAAAGGATCCACAAAATTATGCAGACCATTATCGACGCCTGGTTCGTCCAGGGCATGATCAAAGCCACCACCGACGCCTGGCTGAAGGGCTGGGACGAGCGCAACGGCGGCAACCTGACGCTGCGCCTGGGCGAGGCCGACATCGCACCGTTCGAAGCGGATTTCCATGCCAAACCGCGCTATATCGCCCTGAGCCAGCCGATGCCAGCGCTTGCCAACACGCCGTTTATCGTCACCGGCTCCGGCAAATTCTTCCGCAATGTGCAGCTCGACCCGGCGGCGAATTTAGGCATCGTCAAAGTAGACAGCGACGGCGCGGGCTACCACATTATTTGGGGGCTGACGCACGAAGCGGTGCCAACCTCTGAACTGCCGGCGCACTTCCTGTCCCACTGCGAGCGCATCAAAGCGACCCATGGCAAAGACCGCGTGATCATGCACTGCCACGCCACCAACCTGATCGCCCTGACCTACGTGCTGGAGAACAGTACCGACTTCATCACCCGCAAACTGTGGGAAGGCAGCACCGAGTGCCTGGTAGTGTTCCCGGACGGCGTCGGCATTCTGCCGTGGATGGTGCCGGGCACCGATGAAATCGGCGAGGCAACCGCCAAAGATATGCAGAAACATTCGCTGGTGCTGTGGCCGTTCCACGGCGTCTTCGGCAGCGGCCCGACGCTGGATGAAGCCTTTGGCCTTATCGATACCGCCGAAAAATCAGCAGAAGTGCTCGTCAAAGTCTATTCGATGGGCGGCATGAAACAGACCATCACCCGGGAAGAGCTGATTGCGCTCGGCAAGCGTTTTGGCGTCACCCCGATGCAGTCCGCTTTAGATTTGTACCCATAACAACATCGCGCCCCGCTGTCAGGACTGACGGTAAATGAGCTGGCTTACCCTCGCCACGCTCGTTGTCGTTGGCTATTTCCTGCGCTACAGCCGCAACGGATTTTACAACGGAGAAGGGGTGGCGCTGCGTTTACCCGGCCTACGTTCATGCAGGCCCGTGCAAGCGCAGCGCCGCCGGGCATAAAAATCATCGTAATTAAGGAGAATAAAATGAGCTTTATGTTGGCACTGCCGAAAATCAGCCTGCACGGCGCGGGCGCAATTGGCGATATGGTCAATCTCGTGGCAAGCAAACAGTGGGGCAAAGCGCTGATTGTTACCGACGGGCAGCTGGTGAAAATGGGCCTGCTCGACTCGCTGTTTGCCGCGCTGGATGAGCATAAGATGTCATATCACCTCTTTGATGAAGTGTTCCCGAATCCGACGGAAGCGCTGGTGCAGAAAGGTTTTCAGGCTTATCAGGAGGCAGACTGCGACTACATTATCGCCTTCGGCGGCGGCAGCCCAATCGACACCGCCAAGGCCGTGAAAATCCTCACCGCCAATCCGGGCCCGTCCACAAATTACTCAGGCGTCGGCAAAGTCAAAAACGCGGGCGTGCCGCTGGTGGCCATCAACACCACCGCCGGAACGGCCGCGGAGATGACCAGCAACGCGGTAATTATCGACAGCGAACGCCAGGTCAAAGAGGTGATCATTGACGCTAACATTATCCCGGATATCGCCGTAGACGATGCCAGCGTGATGCTGGATATTCCGGCCTCCGTAACCGCTGCCACCGGAATGGATGCACTGACCCACGCCATTGAAGCCTATGTTTCTGTCGGCGCACACCCGCTCACCGACGCCAACGCGCTGGAAGCCATTCGCCTGATTACGCAGTGGCTGCCAAAAGCGGTCGATAACGGCCACAGCCTTGAAGCTCGCGAGCAGATGGCCTTCGGTCAGTATCTGGCGGGTATGGCCTTCAACAGCGCCGGGCTCGGGCTTGTTCATGCACTGGCGCATCAGCCAGGCGCCACGCACAACCTGCCACACGGCGTCTGCAATGCGATTCTTCTGCCGATCATCGAAAACTTTAACCGCCCGAACGCCGTTGCCCGCTTCGCTCGCGTAGCGCATGCCATGGGCGTCGACACGCGCGGTATGAGTGATGAAGCTGCCAGCATGGCCGCCATTCAGGCCATTCGCGACCTTAGCGCCCGCGTCGGCATTCCTGCTGGCTTCAACCAGCTTGGCGTCACCAAAGCCGATATCGAAGGCTGGCTGGACAAAGCCCTCGCCGATCCGTGCGCGCCATGCAACCCACGCAGCGCCAGCCGTGACGAGGTGCGTGAGCTTTACCTGGAGGCTTTATGATCCGCAAAGCTTTTGTGATGCAGGTGCACTCACACGCGCATGAAGAGTATGAGCACCGCCACAATCCCATCTGGCCGGAGCTGGAAGCGGTGCTGAAAGCGCATGGGGCGCATCACTACGCCATCTACCTCGATAAGGCCCGCAACCTGCTTTTCGCAACGGTGGAAATTGAGTCTGAGGAGCGCTGGAATGCTGTCGCCAGCACCGATGTCTGCCAGCGCTGGTGGAAATATATGGGAGAAGTGATGCCGTCAAACGCGGACAACAGCCCGGTGAGCGCGGAGCTGAAAGAGGTGTTCTGGCTGAAGTAAGCGCGGGTTTTGTTACTGGCCTCTCTCAGGAGAGGCCGCTTTTAGTTCTGTTCCGCCACCAGCAGCGCGTGCGTATCAGGCTCCAGCGCTTTGAAAACGTGTTCACGATCGGCGGGATAGCAAATATAGTCGCCTTCGGCTAATTCTTCGGGCGCTTCCGTCAGGCCCACCAGGGCGCGGCCCTGAGTCACAATAATATGTTCTACCGACCCCGGCGGATGCGGCTGAGAGATGCGGTCAGCGCCCGGCTGCGTCATCAGCAGGTAGATATCACGGCGTGCGCCCGGCGGGCAGGTTGCCAGTAAAATCGCCTGATAGTTGGCCTGCTCAGCCACCACTTTTGTACCTTCACCACGGCGGATCACCTGTGTCGTCGGCAGCTGCGGCTCCAGCAGACGGGCGAACGGAATATCCAGCGCCACGCAAAGCGACCACAGCGTCTCCAGACTTGGATTACCGTTTCCGGCTTCGAGCTGCGACAGCGTGGATTTGGCAATGCCCGCGCGACGGGCAATCTCCGCCAGCGACAGCCCGGTTCGCTGGCGCTCCCGCACCAGGCTTTTGGCGATCACGCTGATTGGCTGCGTCATATACGGCTCCGTATTGCTTGCAAAATAAAGTCAAATCGAACGAATCGTTCATCTTGAAAAACGACTCCGGTGCGTTCATTATAATGGAAACTCGTTCGATATGGCTAATTTGTATGTTCAGACACTATCTCTCCTGCCTCAAAGGCGACACCATCAAGGCCATTTTCCTGGTCTGCGTGGCCGTGGGCGTCGTGGGGGTATCCTATGGCTCGCTGGCGATGTCGTGGGGCTTTCCCCTCTGGGTGCCGCTGGCGCTCTCGACGCTGGTGCTTGCCGGGGCGTCTGAATTTATGTTTATCGGCATCATTGCCAGCGGCGGCAATCCGCTGGCCGCCGCCGCCGCCGGTTTGCTGGTTAACGCCCGTCATATCCCGTTTGGCGTCGCGGTGCGTGACCTGGTTGGCAAACGCGCCGCCGGGCTGCTTGGCTGCCATATCATGAACGATGAAAGTGTAGTCTTCGGCATGTCTCAGCCCACGCCGGAACAGCGTAAAGCCGCGTACTGGCTGTGCGGCAGCGGCGTTGCAATCCTCTGGCCGCTGGGCGTCCTGCTCGGCAGCGGCGTCGGCAAGCTGCTGCCTTCGCCGGAAACCATCGGGCTGGATGCCGTCTTCCCCGCCATCCTTTTAGCTTTAGTGATCCCGGCGTTTAAAAAGCGCACCACGCTGATTCGCGCGGTGAGCGGCGCGGTCATTTCGCTGGCCTCCGTGCCGTTTACGCCTGCGGGCGTGCCGGTGCTGCTGTCGCTGTTTGGTCTTCTTGCGAGGAAAAAATAATGGGCGAGACGTTATGGATTATTGCCGGGATCGCCGTGCTGTCGGTCGGGACTTATCTGATGCGCTTTGGCGGTACGAAGCTGGGTAATAAGCTGGCGCTCTCCGAGCGTTCTCAGGCGATGCTCAACGATGCGGCCACCACGCTGCTGTTTGCCGTTGCGCTGGCTGCGACGTTCTTTGAAGGCAGCCATTTTGCCGGCAGCGCTCGCGTGCTCGGTGTGACCGTTGCGGTGTTTCTCGCCTGGCGTAAGGTGCCGTTAATCTTTGTGATCCTCTCTGCTGCGGCAGTCACCGCTTTACTGAGGCTGGCAGGGCTTCACTGATTTGGGCATAAAAAAAAGCGCCCGAAGGCGCTCTTTCTGCAGTCGAACTCGATTATTTATTCAGTTCAGCGGTCATGTGCACTTTGTTACCGGTGAAAGCCTGAGTGATTTTGTAGGAAGAGGCACCCGCTTCCTGAGCCTGAGCGGCGATCTTCGCTTCTGCACCGTCGAGGGTAGAAGAGGTTGCGGTCACAGTCTGCGCTGCGAAAGAACCGAAAGAAGTAGCCAGAGCGATAACTGCGACAAAAGTTTTGATGCTTTTCATAATATAAACCCTTTCGTTAATCTGTTTTAGTAAGGCACCGTGCCTTGATGTGATAAATAGTAACGTCACATTCAGATAACGAATAGCGGAAGGTTTTGCTTACATCATTCAATTTTTTTGACTAATTGTCATACACTCAATAACCGCTGGGGGTGCGTATAAATCGTCGCCCTGCCCGGCTTGCAGAACCCGACCAGCGTCAGGTTGCAGCGCTCGGCAACTTCGACCGCAAGCGTGGTGGCCGCGGAAACCGCAAAGAGGATTTCCACGCCGCACATCGCCGCTTTCTGCACCATTTCATAACTTGCGCGGCTCGACACAAGCACTGCCCCCTGATGCCAGCTATCCCCTTCTCCAGCCCGTTTGCCCAGCAGCTTATCGAGCGCCACATGGCGACCCACATCTTCAAGTCCACCCACCAGCTTTCCATCCGGCATCACCCATGCTGCTGCGTGGGTGCAGCCCGTCATGCGACCAACCGGCTGAACGTCGTTGAGGTGTTCCAGGGCTAAATCGAGATATTTCAGGCTGAAGGTCTGGGTGAAAGGCAACGGTGCCACCGGACGACCAACGTCGTCGAGCTGTTCCACCCCGCAGACGCCGCAGCCGGTACGTCCAGCCAGCGCACGGCGCCGCTCTTTAAGCGCCATAAAGCGACGGCTGGAAAGCTCGATGCGCACTTCCAGCCCGTTACAGGCCGGTAACACATCCATCCCGTAAATCTCTGCGCGGTTTTCAATAATCCCTTCGGATAAGGAAAAACCGACAGCAAACAGCTCAAGATCTTTCGGCGTCGCCATCATCACCACATGGGAAATGCCGTTATAAACCAGCGCCACGGGCACTTCCTCGGCGAGTTCATCCTGCCGGGTGTGCTGCAGATCCTGGCGATTCCAGAGGCTGACCTGGCGCATTCCAGTGAGTTGACTCACATTTTCATCCTGTGCTGATGAGTTTCTGTTCACTTCGCGTTAACCGTATTGGAACAAACGTACCTAACATGTGGTACTCTGAATAGATATCCCTCCAGGAAAGAGGGAGATTTACCCCTAATTCTGAACCTTTGCGGCAATGACCGCAAAGGTTAATAACAATCCATCCCCTTAGCGGTTCAGGTATTGAAGGGCGACGGGGAAGCAATGTCGAAACAAGGAGTGACCCATGCAGGTCAGCAGAAGGCAGTTCTTTAAGATCTGCGCTGGCGGTATGGCAGGCACCACGGCAGCAGCACTGGGCTTTGCCCCGAGTGTCGCGCTGGCGGAGACGCGGCAGTACAAACTGCTGCGCACCCGTGAAACCCGTAACACCTGCACATATTGTTCTGTCGGTTGTGGGCTGTTGATGTACAGCCTCGGCGATGGAGCCAAAAACGCCAAAGCATCTATCTTCCATATCGAAGGGGATCCGGATCACCCGGTTAACCGTGGCGCGCTCTGCCCGAAAGGGGCAGGCCTGGTGGATTTCATCCACTCCGCAAGCCGCCTGAAATACCCAGAATACCGCGCGCCGGGTTCCGATAAATGGCAGCAAATCAGCTGGGATGACGCGTTTGACCGCATCGCGAAGCTGATGAAGGCCGACCGTGACGCCAACTTCATTGCACAAAACGCCGAAGGCACCACCGTTAACCGCTGGCTCTCCACCGGGATGCTGTGCGCCTCTGCTTCCAGTAACGAATCCGGCTATTTAAGCCAGAAATTCTCCCGCGCGCTCGGCATGCTCGCGGTGGACAACCAGGCGCGCGTCTGACACGGACCAACGGTAGCAAGTCTTGCTCCAACATTTGGTCGCGGTGCGATGACCAACCACTGGGTGGATATTAAGAACGCCAACCTGATTGTGGTGATGGGCGGTAACGCCGCTGAAGCGCATCCGGTCGGGTTCCGCTGGGCGATGGAAGCCAAAATCCACAACGGTGCCAAACTTATTGTTATCGATCCGCGCTTTACGCGTACGGCATCGGTGGCAGATTTCTATACGCCAATTCGTTCCGGGACGGACATTACCTTCCTCTCCGGGGTGATCCTGTATCTGCTCAACAACGAAAAAATTAACCGTGAGTACACCGAGGCGTACACCAACGCCAGCCTGATCGTGCGCGAAGATTACGCGTTCGACGACGGCCTGTTCTCCGGCTATGACGCAGATGCACGCAAGTATGACAAAACCAGCTGGAACTATGAGCTGGACGAAAACGGTCATGCCAAACGCGATACCACTCTCACCCACCCGCGCTGCGTGTGGAACCTGCTGAAAGAGCACGTTTCCCGCTATACGCCAGAAATGGTTGAGAACATCTGCGGTACGCCGAAGGCCGACTTCCTGAAAGTTTGTGAGTACATCGCCGAAACGAGCGCACACGACAAAACCGCATCATTCCTGTATGCGCTGGGCTGGACGCAACACTCCGTGGGTGCGCAGAACATCCGCACGATGGCGATGATCCAGCTGCTGCTCGGCAATATGGGCATGGCCGGCGGCGGCGTGAACGCGCTGCGCGGTCACTCCAACATTCAGGGCCTGACCGATCTCGGCCTGCTGTCACAGAGCCTGCCGGGCTACATGACGCTGCCGAGCGAAAAACAGACCGACCTGCAAACCTACCTGACGGCCAACACGCCTAAACCGCTGCTGGAAGGCCAGGTGAACTACTGGGGTAACTATCCGAAGTTCTTCGTCTCAATGATGAAGGCGTTCTATGGGGATAAGGCAACGGCTGAAAACAGCTGGGGCTTTGACTGGCTGCCGAAGTGGGACAAAGGCTACGACGTTCTGCAGTACTTCGAGATGATGTCGCAGGGCAAGGTGAACGGCTATATCTGTCAGGGCTTCAACCCGGTGGCGTCGTTCCCGAACAAGAACAAAATTGTGGCTTCACTTTCGAAGCTGAAGTTCCTGGTGACCATCGATCCGCTGAACACCGAAACGTCTACGTTCTGGCAGAACCACGGCGAGTCTAACGACGTTGATCCGTCGAAGATTCAGACCGAAGTCTTCCGCCTGCCGTCCACCTGCTTTGCCGAAGAGAACGGCTCCATCGTCAACTCCGGGCGCTGGTTGCAGTGGCACTGGAAAGGCGCGGACGCCCCGGGTAGCGCTAAAACCGACGGCGAAATCCTGGCAGGCATTTTCATGCGCATGCGTGAAATGTACGCCAAAGACGGCGGTCCGGTACCGGAGCCCGTACTCAACATGACGTGGAACTACTCCACGCCGGAAGAGCCTGCTTCAGAAGAAGTTGCAATGGAGAGCAACGGTAAAGCGCTGGCCGATATTACCGACCCGGCAACGGGCGCGGTCATCGTCAAGAAAGGGCAGCAGCTCACTTCGTTTGCACAGCTCCGCGACGACGGCACCACCTCCAGCGGCTGTTGGATCTTCGCGGGCAGCTGGACGCCGGACGGCAACCAGATGGCGCGTCGTGATAACGCCGATCCCTCAGGCCTGGGCAATACGCTCGGCTGGGCATGGGCGTGGCCGCTCAACCGCCGCATTCTCTATAACCGCGCCTCCGCTGACCCTCAGGGTAAACCGTGGGATCCGAAACGCCAGTTGCTGAAATGGGACGGCGCGAAATGGAGCGGGATGGATATTCCGGACTACAGCACCGCAGCACCGGGGTCTGACGTCGGGCCGTTCATCATGCAGCCGGAAGGCATGGGTCGCCTGTTTGCTCTCGATAAGATGGCGGAAGGACCGTTCCCGGAACACTACGAGCCGTTTGAGACACCGCTTGGCACCAACCCACTGCATCCAAATGTCGTGTCGAACCCGGCAGCACGCGTGTTTAAAGACGACCTGGCGGCAATGGGTAAAGCCGATAAGTTCCCGTACGTGGGTACCACTTACCGTCTGACCGAGCACTTCCACTACTGGACCAAGCACGCGCTGCTTAACGCTATCGCGCAGCCGGAGCAGTTCGTGGAAATTGGCGAGAAGCTGGCGAACAAGCTTGGCATCGGCCACGGCGATACCGTTAAAGTCTCTTCCAACCGTGGCTATATCAAGGCCAAGGCGGTGGTGACCAAGCGTATCCGCACGCTGAAGGTGGACGGTAAGGACGTGGATACCATCGGCATCCCAATCCACTGGGGTTACGAGGGCGTGGCGAAGAAAGGCTTTATCGCCAATACCCTGACGCCGTACGTCGGCGACGCCAACACCCAGACGCCGGAGTTCAAATCCTTCCTCGTGAACGTGGAAAAGGTGTAACGGAGACGACTTATGGCTTATCAATCCCAAGATATCATCCGTCGTTCCGCGACTAACGGCTTAACGCCACCGCCAGAGGCACGCGACCACCAGCAGGAAGTGGCGAAGCTTATCGACGTGACCACCTGTATCGGCTGTAAAGCCTGTCAGGTGGCCTGTTCGGAGTGGAACGATATCCGCGATGAAATCGGCAGCAACGTCGGGGTGTACGACAACCCCGCCGATTTGACCGCCAAGTCCTGGACGGTGATGCGCTTCTCGGAAGTGGAGCAGAACGACAAACTGGAATGGCTGATCCGCAAGGATGGCTGCATGCACTGCGCCGACCCAGGCTGCCTGAAGGCGTGTCCGTCTGAGGGGGCTATCATTCAGTATGCCAACGGCATCGTCGACTTCCAGTCTGAGCAATGCATCGGCTGCGGTTATTGCATCGCAGGCTGCCCGTTCGACGTACCGCGCCTGAATCCGGAAGACAACCGTGTCTACAAATGTACGCTGTGCGTAGACCGCGTTACCGTGGGCCAGGAACCGGCCTGCGTGAAGACCTGCCCGACTGGCGCTATCCACTTTGGCTCCAAAGAGGATATGAAAGTGCTGGCAGGCGAACGCGTGGCAGAGCTGAAAACGCGCGGTTATGACAACGCGGGCCTGTACGATCCGGCGGGCGTTGGCGGTACGCACGTGATGTATGTGCTGCACCACGCCGACAAGCCGAATCTCTATCACGGCCTGCCGGAGAACCCGGAAATCAGCCAGACCGTTAAGTTCTGGAAAAGCATCTGGAAACCGCTTGCCGCCGTTGGCTTCGCAGCAACCTTTGCCGCCAGCATCTTCCACTACGTCGGGGTTGGGCCAAACCGCGCCGATGAGGAAGAGGACAATCTGCATGAAGAGAAAGACGAGGTGCGCAAATGAAACGTCGTGACACCATCGTGCGCTACACCGCGCCGGAACGCATCAACCACTGGGTCACCGCCTTCTGCTTTATTCTGGCGGCAGTGAGCGGGCTGGGCTTTTTCTTCCCGTCCTTCAACTGGCTGATGCACATTCTCGGTACGCCGCAGCTGGCGCGCATTGTGCATCCCTTCGTCGGGGTGGTGATGTTCGCTTCGTTCATCATCATGTTCTTCCGCTACTGGCACCATAATCTAATCAATCGGGATGATATCTTTTGGGCGAAGAATATTCGTAAGATCGTCGTCAACGAGGAAGTGGGGGACACCGGACGCTATAACTTCGGCCAGAAATGCGTGTTCTGGGCGGCGATTATCTTCCTGGTGCTACTGCTGGTGAGCGGCGTGATTATCTGGCGTCCGTACTTTGCGCCAGCGTTCTCCATTCCGGTGATCCGCTTCGCGCTGATGCTGCATTCATTTGCCGCGGTAGCGTTAATTGTGGTTATTATGGTGCATATTTACGCCGCCCTTTGGGTGAAAGGTACCATTACCGCGATGGTGGAAGGCTGGGTCACCAGCGCATGGGCGAAAAAACATCACCCGCGCTGGTACCGGGAAGTCCGCCAGAAACAGGAAAAAGAGACCGAATGAGTATTCGCATAATCCCGCAAGATGAACTGGGGAGTAGCGAGAAACGCACGGCGGAAGCAATTCCGCCGTTATTATTCCCGCGACTGAAAAACCTCTATCACCGCAGAGCGGAACGCCTGCAGCAGCTGGCTCAGGACAATCCGCTGGGTGATTACCTGCGTTTTGCTGCACTTATCGCCCATGCGCAGGAAGTGGTGCTGTATGACCATCCGCTGCAAATGGATCTGACCGCGCGCATTAAAGAAGCCGCAGCTCAGGGCAAACCACCGCTGGATATTCACGTCCTGCCCCGCGACAAGCACTGGCAAAAATTGCTGCAGTCGATGATAGCCGAGCTGAAGCCTGAAATGAGCGGCCCGGCGCTGGCGGTTATCGAGAATCTGGAAAAAGCCTCCGATACGGAGCTGGAAGCGATGGCGAGCGCCCTGTTCGCTTCCGATTTCGCTTCCGTCAGCAGCGATAAAGCCCCGTTCATCTGGGCTGCGCTGTCGCTCTACTGGGCACAAATGGCCAGCCTGATCCCCGGCAAAGCACGAGCGGAGTACGGCGAGCACCGCCAGTTCTGTCCGGTATGCGGATCGATGCCGGTTTCAAGCGTTGTGCAGATTGGCACCACCCAAGGGCTGCGCTATCTGCACTGCAACCTGTGTGAGTCTGAATGGCACGTGGTGCGCGTAAAATGCAGCAACTGCGAACAGAGCCGCGATTTGCACTACTGGTCGCTGGATAACGAGCAGGCATCGATCAAAGCGGAAAGCTGCGGCGACTGCGGTACTTACCTGAAGATTCTGTACCAGGAAAAAGACCCGAACGTTGAGCCCGTGGCGGACGATCTTGCCTCTCTGGTGCTGGACGCACGTATGGAGCAAGAGGGCTTTGCCCGCAGCTCCATCAACCCGTTCCTGTTCCCGGGCGAAGGTGAGTAATAGCGGATAACCGGGTGCGAATGTGCCCGGTTTATTGGTACGGTATTTTTACTGCAGAGATCCCGGCAAAGTCTTTAGTATTACGGGTTATCAGCGGGCAATTTCTCACCACCGCGCTGGCGAGGATGATGGCGTCCGGTAATTTCATACCGTGCTCTGCACGAAGCAGAACGCTTCGCTCCGCAATTTCCCGACTGACGTCAATGACCTCGAACGCGCCCAGTAGCGCCGCCGTTCTCGCCTCTTGATGATATTTCCGCGCCCCAACCATCACTTCCATCCAGGAAATCAAACTGATTGCCCGATGGCTTGCTCCATTTTCAATGGCTTCAGCCGCCTCAAGCCTTTTATTTAAAAGATCGATAAGAATATTGGTATCAAACACCGCCACGCGTTCCATCTTCACCACTCCTCGCGTAACTTACGTTCGTACTCTATCCCATCCTCTGCTCCATCCCCCCACAGCCCCAGAGCTTCCCGGATGACGGATGTACTTTGCCTGTCCAGATACTGTTCAACAGCTTCACGGATTAATTCTGCACGCGGCAGGTTTCTTAGTTGCTTAAGACTCTCAAGTCGTTGCAACGCATCATCGGAAAGATCGATCAGGATTCTGCCCATAGTCATTTCAATCGCCATGCTCATATATCACTCCAGTATATCATGAGCGGTTAATTTTCAGGCAATTTACGATGTTAAGGCACGGGGTGAAAGTCTGATTTGAGACTTCTGTTTTGTTTTGCGTCGGATCTTCCTGCGAAATGAAAACCACTAACACTTTTCAATAAAAGTCGTGGCCTGGATCACCAGGCCAGAGCTGAACTACTCCTCCTCGTTGCCGCCCTCTTCCAGCGGCCCGAAGGGTTTGGCGGGCAGAACGATATAGATGCCTTCAAAAACGGCCCCCGGATGCTCATCGCCAAACAGCTCAACCTGAAGCTGTACTCGCGCCTTACGGCCACGAGCAAGGCGATCGAGGTCACCGCTGAGTGAACCCAGGTCAGCAATGGCGCTGGGTTTGCCGCTGATAGGGCTGCTGTAACGAATGTGGGCATCGGCCAGAATGATGGTGCCGCCGAGATGACGTTCGCGCAGCATCAGCCAGATAAGTCCCCAACCGGTGAGCGTCGCCAGCGAGAACAGACTGCCGGCGAACAGCGTATTGTGCGGGTTCTGATTGCCGATCTCCGGCATGGTCGTGATAAATTTTTGCCCGGTGTACTGCTGAATGCGCACGCCCATCTTTTCGCTAAGTGGGATATGTTCGTACCAGGCCTGCTGAAGCTGACCGCACCAGTCGCCGCGGTGCAGAATGTCGTCGAGCGTCGCCACGGGTTTAATCATCAGGAAGTGGCGCACTGGCGTAGTTTGCGGGGTGGTAATCTCACCCTGGTTTACGAATCCGAGCTTGGCAAAGAACTCCACCGCGTCTTCGCGGGCGCTACAGGTAACGCGTTTGACGCCCTCCTGACGCGCGACCGATTCCAGCGTCATCGCCATCAGCGTGCCGAGCCCTTTATCCTGCACGGCAGGATCCACGGCCATAAAGCGAATCGACGCTTCGTTGTCCCCGTTGATGTACAAGCGTCCAACCGCCACCAGGTTGCCAGACTCGTCCATCACCATCTGGTGATGCGCCATCGCATCCCAGGCGTCGCGCTCGGAGCCCTGCGGCTGATGGAGCGGCTTGCGCAACATCTCCCAGCGAAACTGATAATAACGCGCTAACTCTTCTTCCGTTTGCGGTACTCGAAGGTGATACATAGCAGAACTCTCTTTTGCCGCCCGCGACCAGCCTGCATGAAGGCTGTTCATACCTGCAACCAGAAGGTCACGGGACCGTCATTAACCAGTGAAACCTGCATATCAGCCGCGAAGCGCCCCGTCTGGGTATGCATCTCCTGCTGACGACAACGCTCAACAAAGTACTCATACAGCGCTTCGGCTTTATCAGGTGCGGCCCCGCGCGAGAAGCCAGGACGCATACCACGTTCGGTATCTGCCGCCAGCGTAAACTGCGACACGACCAGTACGCTACCGCCCGCCTGCTGCACGTTAAGATTCATTTTACCGTCGGCGTCGCTGAAGATTCGATAGCCCAGCACGCGCTCGCACAGGCGATTTGCTTTTTGCTCGTCATCCTCTTTTTCGACACCCAATAACACCAAAAGTCCCTGACCAATTTCTCCCGTCACCTCTCCCTCCACGGTGACGCTGGCACGGGTTACGCGCTGAATTAATGCAATCATGGTTGTTCTTCTTCTTCCTGGGATGCAGCGAGTTTGAGTTTGCGGTATTCCCCGAGAGTGACAGTAATTTCGGCCCCAAGCAAGACGATACACCACGTCCAGTAAACCCAGACGAACAAAATGGGGATAACCGAAATCACACCGTAAATCAGCTGATAGGACGGGAAAGTGGTGATGTAGAGCGCAAATCCCTTTTTCCCCAGTTCAAATAGCGCAGCGGCCACCAGCGCGCCAAGTACCGCATCGCGGTTCAGCACGCGCGTGGTCGGTACAATGCTGTAGAGCAGCCAGAAGGAGATCCAGGAAAGCAGCAGCGGGAAGATACGCAGGACGTTATCAATGACGCCGTTGAGCTCGCTCGCCCAGCGTAATGAGAGCAGATAAGAGCTGATGACCAGGCTTGCTCCCGCCAGCAACGGTCCGAGCGTCAGGATCATCCAGTAGACGGCGAACGAGTAAACCTTTGGCCGCACCCGTTTGCTGCGCCAGATAGTGTTCAGTGCGCTATCGATGGCGTACATCAACAGCAGAGCCGTGACGATCAGGCCACAGGCACCGACGGCGGTCATTTTACTGGAGTTAGCAACGAACTGTTCGATGTAGCGCTGAATAACATCGCCCGTGGCGGGCAGGAAATTGGCGAAGACAAAATGACGCAGCGTCAGGCTGACGTCAGAAAACATCGGAAATGCCGCGAACAGCGCAAAAATAACGGCGATAAGCGGCACCAGGGAAAGTAACGATACATAAGCCAGATTGCCGGCCAGCGTCGTCATATTGTCTTCATCAATGCGCCGCCAGAGAAGCTTCAGCCAGGCGAAGAACGGCCCGGCGTGTCGGGTGGCTTTTTGATGAACGGTTTTTAGCATAGCTGTTTCGCAAAATACTCGGGAATGGTGTCTTTTCCGGTCACCAGAATGCTGTTAATGCCCAGCTGTCTGGCGCCCTCTATATTATCGACGTTATCATCGAAAAAGACCGTATCGTTTGCGGAAAAACCTTCGGCTTCCAGCACCTGCTGATAAATTCGCGTTTCCGGTTTACGCATACCCATTTCCTGCGACAGGTAAATATGGTCAGCGGATTCGCGCACTTCCGGATATTCATCCGGCCAGAAGGTAGTATGCAGACGATTGGTATTCGACAGCACCACCACACGATGACCCTGCTGGCGAAGTTTACGCATAATCGCAGTCACTTCCGGACGCAATCCCACGAAAATCGCCTGCCAGCCATGAGAAAACTGCTCGTAGCTCAGCGGTAAATCCATTTCATGACACAGCGCTTCGGCGAAAGCTTCATCAGAGATTTCCCCTCGCTCGTGCTGATGAAATGCTTCTCCCATGACGAATTTCTGCTTCAGGGTTGCCAGCGGCACACGGCTGAAATCACTCCACGCGCCAAACACGCGGTTGAAGTCAATGTCGACAATCACATTACCTAAATCAAAGATATAGAGCATGATCCTCTCCTTTTGCGTCATGGAAAAATAACTGTAGCGGGAAAGAGGAGGTTTGACTACAAGGAGGAGATGCCTGGCGCAGAAAAGGGTACGTTGCTTTTCCGGACGGCAACCAACAAAAAAGCCGCTGAATATCAGCGGCTTTTTTATTTCAGCACGAACAGACTAAAAATTAGTCTTCTTTCGGGCCACGCATTGCGCGTTTACGGTCGTTCTCGGTCAGGTGACGCTTACGGATGCGGATAGAAGTTGGGGTAACTTCTACCAGTTCGTCGTCATCGATGAACTCCAGAGCCTGCTCCAGGGTCATCTTCACTGGCGGAACCAGAACCGTTGCTTCGTCAGTACCAGACGCACGCATGTTGGTCAGTTTCTTACCGGTCAGGCAGTTAACGGTCAGGTCGTTAGAACGGCTGTGAATACCGATGATCTGACCTTCGTACACTTCTGCACCGTGACCCAGGAACAGCTTACCGCGGTCCTGCAGGCTGAACAGCGCGAACGCAACCGCTTTACCCTGACCGTTGGAGATCAGTACGCCGTTGTTACGCTGACCAACATCACCTGGACGCACATCGTCGTAGTGGCTGAAGGTAGAGTACAGCAGACCGGTACCGGAGGTCATGGTCATGAACTCTGAACGGAAACCGATCAGACCACGGCTTGGGATCACGTAGTCGAGACGTACGCGGCCTTTTCCGTCTGGATTCATGTTTTTCAGGTCGCCTTTGCGCTCACCCAGAGCCTGCATAACAGAACCCTGATGCTGCTCTTCGACGTCCAGCGTTACGTTTTCGAACGGCTCTTGTTTACGGCCGTCGATTTCGCGGAAGATAACTTTCGGACGGGAAACCGCCATCTCGAAACCTTCACGACGCATGTTTTCAATCAGAACGGACAGGTGCAGTTCACCACGGCCAGAAACGCGGAATGCGTCTGCATCCGGGGTTTCTTCCACGCGCAGCGCAACGTTGTGCACCAGCTCTTTGTTCAGGCGGTCAAGAATCTGACGGGAGGTAACGAATTTACCTTCTTTACCACAGAACGGAGAGGTGTTGACGTTGAAGAACATGCTCACGGTTGGCTCATCAACGGACAGCGCTGGCAGCGCTTCTACCGCCTGCGGGTCGCAGATGGTGTCGGAGATGTTCAGCTCGCCCAGACCGGTGATCGCGATGATGTCGCCGGCTTCAGCCACGTCGCTCTCGATACGCTCCAGACCCAGGTGGGTCAGTACTTTACCGACTTTACCGTTACGGGTTTTGCCTTCGCTATCGATGATAGTGACCTGCTGGTTCGGCTTCACTTTACCGCGCTTGATGCGGCCGATGCCGATAACGCCAACGTAGTTGTTGTAGTCCAGCTGGGAGATCTGCATCTGCAGAGTCCCTTCCAGATCGACGTTTGGCGCAGGAACGCGGTCAACGATCGCCTGATACAGCGGGGTCATGTCTTCCGCCATATCTTCGTGATCCAGACCCGCGATACCGTTCAGCGCAGAAGCGTAAACGATAGGGAAGTCCAGCTGCTCGTCGGTCGCGTCGAGGTTAACGAACAGGTCGAAGACCTGATCCACAACCCAGTCTGGACGCGCGCCAGGACGGTCAACTTTGTTGATAACAACAATCGGCTTCAGACCATGGGCAAACGCCTTTTTGGTCACGAAGCGGGTCTGAGGCATTGGGCCATCCATTGCGTCAACGACCAGCAGCACGGAGTCTACCATGGACATTACACGTTCAACTTCACCACCGAAGTCGGCGTGGCCTGGGGTATCAACGATGTTGATACGGTAGTCATTCCATTTGATAGCGGTGTTTTTAGCGAGGATGGTAATCCCACGCTCTTTCTCCAAATCGTTGGAGTCCATCACACGCTCTTGGGTTTCGGCGCGAGCGTCGAAAGTACCGGATTGCTGCAGCAGCTTATCAACCAGGGTAGTTTTACCATGGTCAACGTGCGCGATGATGGCGATGTTACGCAGATTTTCGATCACAACTTTGCCTCAGGCATTTAGAAATAGCGCGTTATTGTACACGGATTAATCGCACTACAAAACAGGATCACAAACATCCCCCGCAAACAAGTATTGCAGAGATGCAGTGTGATCGCTTTCACGGAGAGAAAAAGGGCGCCATAACGCAAATTGCACCAAAACAGTGCCCGCAGGTCACACGAGAGCACTTTTTTGGTGCAAGATAGCCATCATGGTGCAGCCCTTTTGCACTATGGTGCGCATCATAACGCCTTTTGGGGGCGATTTAAAAGTTGGCACAGATTTCGCTTTATCTTTTTCAAGGCAACAACGCCACATTAAGCAGTGCCAAGAATCGTTCGTACCACGACGACAATGACAAATCCGGGAGAGTTTAAGTATGTCCGCTGAACACGTTTTGACGATGCTGAACGAGCATGAAGTGAAGTTTGTCGATCTGCGCTTCACCGATACCAAAGGTAAAGAACAGCACGTCACTATCCCTGCTCACCAGGTAAATGCCGAATTCTTCGAAGAAGGCAAAATGTTTGACGGCTCCTCTATCGGCGGCTGGAAAGGCATTAACGAATCCGACATGGTGCTGATGCCAGATGCATCCACCGCGGTCATCGATCCGTTCTTCGAAGAATCTACGCTGATCATTCGTTGTGACATCCTCGAGCCAGGCACGCTGCAGGGTTACGACCGTGACCCACGCTCCATCGCAAAACGCGCTGAAGAGTACCTGCGTTCTACCGGTATCGCAGACACCGTGCTGTTCGGGCCAGAACCAGAATTCTTCCTGTTCGATGACGTACGTTTCGGCAGCTCTATCTCCGGTTCTCACGTGGCTATCGACGATATCGAAGGCGCATGGAATACCTCCACCAAATACGAAGGCGGTAACAAAGGTCACCGTCCAGCCGTCAAAGGCGGTTACTTCCCGGTTCCACCAGTGGATTCCTCACAGGATCTGCGTTCCACCATGTGTCTGGTGATGGAAGAGATGGGCCTGGTGGTTGAAGCTCACCACCACGAAGTGGCAACTGCTGGTCAGAACGAAGTGGCAACCCGCTTCAATACCATGACCAAAAAAGCCGACGAAATTCAGATCTACAAATATGTGGTTCACAACGTTGCGCACCGTTTCGGTAAAACCGCAACCTTCATGCCAAAACCAATGTTTGGTGACAACGGTTCCGGTATGCACTGCCACATGTCTCTGTCCAAGAACGGCACTAACCTGTTCTCCGGCGACAAATACGCAGGTCTGTCCGAGCAGGCGCTGTACTACATCGGCGGCGTTATCAAACACGCTAAAGCGATCAACGCCCTGGCAAACCCGACCACCAACTCTTACAAGCGTCTGGTCCCGGGTTATGAAGCACCAGTAATGCTGGCTTATTCTGCGCGTAACCGCTCTGCTTCCATCCGTATTCCGGTTGTTGCCTCTCCAAAAGCGCGTCGTATCGAAGTGCGCTTCCCGGATCCAGCAGCTAACCCGTACCTGTGCTTTGCCGCGCTGCTGATGGCGGGTCTTGATGGTATTAAGAACAAGATCCACCCGGGCGAAGCAATGGACAAAAACCTGTATGACCTGCCGCCAGAAGAAGCGAAAGAGATCCCACAGGTTGCCGGCTCTCTGGAAGAAGCACTGAACTGCCTGAACGAAGACCGCGAGTTCCTGACTGCGGGCGGCGTGTTCACTGACGAAGCTATCGATGCTTACATCGCGCTGCGCACTGAAGAAAATGACCGTGTGCGCATGACGCCGCACCCCGTTGAGTTCGAACTGTACTACAGCGTTTAATTCGCCGTACTCCTGTGGTCTTTCACCCTTTTGCGAAGACCCAGGCTATTTTTTGTTGCCGTGGAAACTTTCAGCCCATCTTCGGATGGGCTTTTTTCTCCACCAACTCACTGATTCCAGACGCTTAGCGATTAAAAAACGCTATACTGCACTAAATTGGTGCACACCTTTCAGGAGACTGCCGGATGGCAACAGGCGTGCTGCCCGATGCTGGGCAGATCCTCAATTCTTTAATCAACAGTATCTTACTGGTAGACGACGAGCTGGCGGTGCATTACGCCAACCCGGCGGCGCAGCAGCTGCTTGCCCAGAGCTCACGTAAATTATTCGGCACGCCGTTGCCGGAACTGTTGAGTTATTTTTCCCTGAACATTGACCTGATGCAGGAGAGCCTGCAGGCGGGTCAGGGCTTCACGGATAACGAAGTCACGCTGGTAATTGACGGACGCTCACACATCCTGTCGCTCACCGCGCAGCGGCTGCCTGATGGCTTAATCCTGCTGGAGATGGCGCCGATGGATAATCAGCGTCGCCTGAGCCAGGAGCAGCTACAGCACGCTCAGCAGGTAGCGGCGCGCGACCTGGTTCGCGGTCTGGCGCATGAAATTAAAAATCCGCTCGGTGGTCTGCGCGGTGCCGCACAGCTGTTAAGCAAGGCGCTGCCCGATCCGTCGCTGCTGGAATATACCAAAGTCATCATCGAGCAGGCCGACAGGCTGCGCAATCTGGTGGACCGCTTACTGGGCCCGCAGCAGCCGGGAATGCACGTGACGGAAAGTATTCACAAAGTTGCCGAACGCGTGGTGAAGCTGGTATCGATGGAGCTGCCAGATAACGTACGTCTGACGCGAGACTACGATCCGAGTTTGCCTGAATTACCGCACGATCCCGACCAAATAGAGCAAGTTTTGCTGAATGTCGTGCGCAATGCGCTCCAGGCTCTTGGCCCGGAAGGTGGTGAAATCACGCTGCGCACGCGCACGGCATTCCAGCTGACGCTGCACGGCGTACGCTACCGCCTGGCAGCGCGTATTGATGTGGAAGACAACGGGCCGGGCATTCCTTCCCACCTGCAGGATACGCTGTTTTATCCGATGGTCAGCGGACGCGAAGGCGGCACCGGGCTGGGATTATCCATCGCCCGCAGCCTGATCGATCAACACTCCGGTAAAATTGAGTTCACCAGTTGGCCGGGCCACACCGAATTCTCGGTTTACCTGCCCATTCGGAAATAGAGGTGCATTTTATGCAACGAGGGATAGTCTGGATCGTTGATGATGATAGTTCCATCCGCTGGGTGCTTGAACGCGCGCTCACCGGGGCAGGATTGACCTGCACCACGTTCGAAAACGGTAGCGAAGTGCTGGATGCGCTGTCCAGCAAAACCCCGGACGTTTTACTGTCTGATATTCGCATGCCCGGCATGGACGGGCTGGCGCTGCTGAAGCAGATTAAACAGCGTCATCCGATGCTGCCGGTCATCATAATGACCGCTCATTCCGATCTGGATGCCGCCGTCAGCGCCTACCAGCAAGGCGCATTCGATTATCTGCCCAAGCCATTTGATATCGACGAAGCCGTTGCGCTGGTCGAGCGCGCCATAAGCCACTATCAGGAACAGCAGCAGCCGCGTAACGTCCAGGTCTTTGGCCCGACGACGGATATCATTGGCGAAGCGCCCGCCATGCAGGACGTGTTCCGCATTATTGGCCGCCTGTCGCGCTCATCGATTAGCGTGTTGATTAACGGCGAGTCCGGCACCGGGAAAGAGCTGGTCGCCCATGCGCTGCATCGCCACAGCCCGCGGGCGAAAGCGCCGTTTATCGCGCTGAACATGGCGGCTATTCCAAAAGACCTGATCGAGTCCGAACTGTTTGGCCATGAAAAAGGCGCGTTTACCGGGGCGAACACCATTCGCCAGGGGCGCTTTGAGCAGGCCGACGGCGGCACGCTGTTTTTAGATGAAATCGGCGATATGCCGCTCGATGTGCAAACCCGCCTGCTGCGTGTGCTGGCCGACGGGCAGTTTTATCGCGTTGGCGGTTATGCCCCGGTCAAAGTGGACGTGCGCATTATCGCCGCCACGCACCAGAACCTTGAACTGCGCGTACAGGAGGGCAAATTCCGTGAGGATTTATTCCACCGCCTGAACGTGATTCGTGTGCACCTGCCCCCGCTGCGCGAGCGTCGCGAAGATATCCCACGTCTGGCGCGCCATTTCCTGCAGGATGCGGCGCGTGAGCTGGGCGTAGAAGCTAAACAGCTGCACGCGGAAACAGAAGCCGCGTTAACGCGCCTCGCGTGGCCAGGCAACGTGCGTCAGTTGGAAAACACCTGCCGCTGGCTAACGGTAATGGCCGCGGGTCAGGAAGTCCTGATTCAGGATTTACCGGCAGAGCTGTTTGAAGCAACCGCGCCAGAAAGCAGCACCGGGCATTCCCTGCCGGACAGCTGGGCAACGCTGTTAGCGCAGTGGGCAGACAGAGCGCTGCGTTCCGGTCATCAAAACCTGCTTTCGGAAGCACAACCCGAAATGGAGCGCACGCTATTAACCACCGCACTGCGGCATACGCAGGGGCACAAACAGGAAGCGGCTCGCCTGCTCGGCTGGGGGCGAAACACCCTGACGCGTAAGCTGAAAGAATTGGGGATGGAGTGATTTTTACCGCTGTGTAAAGATTATTAATTGAGCGCAAATTGCCGTTATTTTGCGCTTTACTGTTGCGATGCGTTTTGTATGATCGTGCCCGGAAATCGGGGGAACCATCATGCTGGAATCACTAGTGAATTTGCTCTCTAGCGGAGCTGCCGAAAGCCACACGCCGCAAACAGCCGTTGCTGCCGTGCTGTGTGCGGCGCTGGTTGGATTGTTGAGCTAACAGGTTTGTCGGGTGGCGCTTCGCTTACCCGACCTACGTGTTGAGATTTCGTAGGCCCAGCGGTGCTTCGCTTATCCAACCTGCGTTTTGCTATTTCGTAGGCCCGGTAAGCGAAGCGCCACCGGGCAATACGGCTAAATGACGCGCGAGAACTGCTGCATCCGCGCTTTCTGACGCAGCCAGGTATCAAAGCACATACAAATATTGCGAATAAGCAAACGCCCTTTTCCCGTCACCTGAATGCCGCTGTCCGTGACGTCCACCAGCCCATCTTTTGCCAGCGGCGCAAGCAGCTTTAAATCCTCGGCGAAATAGTCCGCAAAATCTAAATTCCACGCTTTCTCCACCGCCGCAAAATCCAGGCGGAAGTTGCAGATCAGCGCTTTGATCACATCACGACGAATACAGTCATCGTTGGTCAGCGAAATGCCGCGCCACAGCGCATTTCCACTCTCATCAACCTGCTGATAATACTGCTTAAGCTCTTTCTGGTTCTGCGCGTAACAGTCGCCAATCATGCTGATGGCGGACACGCCGAGGCCCAGTAAATCACTGTCGCCCTGGGTGGTATAACCCTGGAAGTTACGATGCAAAACGCCTTCACGTTGGGCAATCGCCAGTTCATCGTCCGGACGGGCAAAATGGTCCATCCCGATAAACTGATATCCGGTCTCCGTCAGCAAGGTGATGGTTTCCTGCAAAATATCGAGTTTCTGCTGAGCCGAAGGCAAATCGGCGTCTTTGATTTTGCGCTGCGCGGCGAAGAGCGTTGGCAGATGAGCATAGTTAAATACGCTGAGCCTGTCGGGGTTCAGTTCCGCCACGCGTTTGAGGGTAAAGGCGAAGCTCTCTGGCGTCTGCTTTGGCAAGCCGTAAATCAGGTCGATATTCGTCGAAGTGAAGCCAATCTCGCGGGCATGATTGAGCAACGCGAAGATAAACTCTTCGTCCTGCTCGCGGTTCACCAGTCGCTGTACTTCTTTATTGAAGTCCTGCACGCCCATACTCAGGCGATTAAAACCTTCCCCACGCAGGTGATTGAGCACATCCAGCTCGATTTCACGCGGATCGACCTCAATCGAGATTTCCGCATCGGCGTTAAAGGCAAAATGACCGCGCAAAAGCTGCATCAGGCGGCTAATTTGCGCGTTGTTCAGGTAGGTTGGCGTGCCGCCGCCCCAGTGCAATTGGCTGACTTTACGGCCCGCAAACAGCGGCGCACGATGAACAATTTCCTGTTCAAGCGCATCGAGATACCGATCGGCTTTGTGCTGCTGGCGAGTGACAATCTTATTGCAGCCACAGAAATAGCAAAGCTTGTGGCAAAACGGAATGTGGACGTACAGCGACAGCGGGCGCTCTGGATAGCGGGCGACCGCATTCTGGAAGTCGGATTCACCAAACGCTTCGGAAAACTCCAGCGCGGTGGGATACGAGGTATAACGCGGCCCGGAATAGTTATATTTCTGGATCAGGGCCAAATCCCAGTCGATTAACTGCTCAGACATGCTTACTCCTTGCGAGGATATCGCGAACGACGACGGCGTGCCGGCTGAACCGCATTTCGGGTTCTTAGCCGGTTGCGCAGCCAGTGCTGACGCCGCGACAACCGTCGTAGTTTAACGAATAACCCCCCGAGATAACACATAACCAAAAGGGTTATCAGCAGGACGGGCAGTCCGAGTGGGTGCAAACGTTAGTTTCCACCCTTCAGCAGACGCATCATATCTTCTTTGGCTTCCTCTTCTTCGTCTTCATCGTCGTCGTAAGAGAGGCCCAGCTGCTGCATCAGTTCATCAATGCGATCGAGTTTGGCATCAACCCAGGTTTGCTCGTCGGCGGTCAGGGTCTCCCCCTCTTCCAGACGTTCCAGCAGCGCATCCAGGCGCTCATCATTTTCCAGTAAATCCAGCTCGGCCTGCGGTGAAAGCATAGGTTTCTCGCTCTTCGGTTTTTGCTGCCTGGTCACCGGACGCTCTACGGCACCCAGTGGGATTGGGGTTTTACTGCCAATACGCGGATCTTTCTGTTGGCCCTTTTTATTGCCACCAGCGCCAGCCTCACCGCCGCTCGCGCGGCTGCCTGCTGCGTGACCGCGGTGCTTTTTGTCGCGTTTACGGGCACGCGCTTCCTGATCAAGCTCTTCACGCGTCTTACGACGGGCTTTGCCAGGCGCTTTGCTGCGCGGTGCGGATGTTGGTTTTTTCATGATGATGAGTGTCTTTACGTTGTTTACTTCAGTATAGAATTGAGGCGGAATCTAGCAGAAAGCAGACAAAGAAAAAAGGCGACAGAGTAATCTGCCGCCTTTTTCTTGACTCACAACCCTTAACGGGTCACACAATCCCTGTTCGCCACCAACACACCCTGTTTTTCCCTTGGCGAAAAACACTCCTTGTTTGATTCCTTTTCCTTGTTCAACGTCTCCGGACGTTTGCCTCCCTGGCAATTCCTTCGTCTTCGCCTCCTGGCGCTCCTGACCCTCGTCCTGAGTTCTTATCCCTTCGGCATCCTCGCCTGATGGGGGCTACTTTAACAAGTTATGCCGAACACACAAGCCACCTTCCGGCCATGTGAGACAAATTCAGAACATTACCAAGATTTAACACATTGAATTTAATGAATTAGTTAAAAATCCCGCCTGCAACTTCTCCTAAATTTCGTATAGCAACAATGGCAAATATCCTACAAAGTGCAGGGATATAGCTGACACGCAACCTGTGTGACAAACGCCGCCTTTTGCCATTGTTCAGGTATACTCCCCGGCATAGCCCGATTTTATGGAGACGCTCCTTTGATTAACCTGAACTATCAACAGACGCATTTTGTGCTCAGCGCGCCTGATATTCGCCATTTACCGTCCGATACCGGGATCGAAGTGGCTTTTGCCGGCCGCTCCAACGCGGGTAAATCGAGCGCCCTGAATACCCTGACCAACCAGAAAAGCCTGGCGCGTATTTCTAAAACGCCGGGTCGTACGCAGCTCATCAACCTGTTTGAAGTGGTTGAGGGAAAACGCGTTGTCGATTTACCAGGCTATGGCTACGCCGAAGTGCCGGAAGAGATGAAGCGTAAATGGCAACGAGCTCTGGGCGAATACCTGGAAAAACGCCTGTGCCTGAAGGGCCTGGTGGTGCTGATGGACATTCGCCATCCGCTGAAAGATCTCGACCAGCAGATGATCGAGTGGGCCGTTCACAGCAACATTGAAGTACTGGTATTGCTGACGAAAGCCGACAAGCTGGCAAGCGGGGCGCGTAAAGCGCAACTGAATATGGTGCGTGAAGCGGTGCTGGCCTTTAACGGCGACATTCAGGTCGAGGCTTTCTCGTCACTGAAGAAACTCGGTGTGGATAAACTGCGCCAAAAGCTCGATACCTGGTACAGCGAACTGGCGCCTCAGGAAGAAGAAAGCGCAGCAGAGTAATCCTTTTCAGGCGCGGACCGCTTCGCGCTTTTTCTTTCGCGCAATAAAAAACGCCCCAGTCATAACTGACTGGGGCGGCTAAAATATTCAGCCAAATCCGATTACGTGAAGTAAAAGGTCTGAAAGATAGAACATCTTACCTCTGTACCCTACGCGAATAACTCTACTCTTTTTTTCTGAGGGCGCACAGCACTTTTTGTAGTTTTTTTTCACAATTTACATAGCGATTTCCGATGACCATCACAAAACGCTATAAGTTATGTTGCTTACTTACAAAAAATGCCGTCCCAATTCGCATGGTGACTCGTACCCGAACGGCGTTTTTTTCATCAGAGCAGGCACTTAGTGCGCCTCGTCCCAGTTAGCCCCGCTGCCGACTTCCACCAGCAAAGGCACATCCAGCTTCGTGCTGTTTTCCATTAACTCATGAACCTTCTTCGACACGGCCTCCAGATCGTCTTTATGCACCTCAAAGACCAGTTCATCGTGCACCTGCATGATCATTCGCACTCGTGGCTGTTCTTTCTGAAGCCACGCATCTACGGCAATCATTGCGCGCTTGATGATATCTGCTGCCGTCCCCTGCATCGGGGCGTTAATGGCTGCGCGTTCCGCGCCTGCACGCATCGCCGCGTTGCTGGATTTGATTCCCGGCAGGTAAAGGCGACGACCTTCGAGCGTTTCAACGTAACCTTGCTCTTTTGCCTGCTCGCGGGTGCGTTCCATGTATTCACGGACGCCCGGATAGCGCTCGAAGTAGAGATCCATGTACTTCTGCGACTCTTTGCGCGGAATATTGAGCTGGCGCGACAGGCCAAACGCGCTCATGCCGTAGATCAGGCCAAAGTTAATTGCCTTCGCGCTGCGGCGCTGTTCGTTAGTGACGCTCTCAAGCGGCAGGCCAAAGACTTCCGCAGCGGTGGCACGGTGAATGTCTTTCCCTTCGGCGAAGGCGCTCAGCAGGCCCTTATCGCGGGAAAGATGCGCCATGATGCGCAGTTCAATTTGTGAATAGTCAGCGGAGACAATCAGATAATCTTTCGGCGCGATAAACGCCTGGCGAATACGACGACCTTCTTCGTTACGCACCGGAATATTTTGCAGGTTCGGATCGGTGGAGGACAAACGCCCCGTCGCCGCAACGGCCTGGTGATAAGAGGTGTGCACGCGGCCCGTTTTCTCGTTGATCATCAGCGGCAGCTTATCGGTGTAGGTCGATTTCAGTTTCGCCAGACCGCGATACTCAAGAATAACTTTCGGCAATGGGTAATCGAGCGCCAGCTCTTCGAGGACCTCTTCAGACGTGGACGGTGCGCCGCCCGGCGTCTTCTTCAGCGGCTTAATGCCCTGTTTTTCAAACAGGATTGTCTGCAGCTGTTTTGGCGAAGAGAGGTTGAACGCTTCTCCGGCAATATCATGGGCTTTCTGTTCGAGCTCAATAAGGCGCGTCGCCAGCTCTGCCGAATGGTTATGCAGAACGTCAGGATCGATGTTCACGCCGTTGCGCTCCACGCGTGAGAGAACCGGCACCAGCGGCATTTCGATATTCTGGAAAACGTTGAGTGGGCCTTTTTGCTTCTGTAGCTTCGGCCACATTTTCAGATGCAGCTGCAATGTGACGTCAGCATCTTCCGCCGCATAGCGACCCGCTTCTTCCAGCGCAATCTGGTTAAAGGTGAGCTGATTTTTACCTTTGCCGGCAATTTCCTCAAAGGTGATTGTTTTGTGCTTCAGCCAGCGGTCGGAGAGGCTGTCCATATCATGACGCCCGGCCACGCTGTCGAGCGTGTAGGACTCCAGCATGGTATCGAAGGCAATACCGCGCAGCTCAATGTCGTAGTTGGCGAGAATCCCACGATCGTATTTCAGGTTTTGCCCCACTTTCAGGCACTTCTCATCTTCCAGCAGCGGTTTCAGTAGTTCCAGCACGCGCTCGCGGGAAATTTGTTCCGGCGCATCAAGGTAGTCATGCGCGACAGGCACGTACGCCGCGACGCCCGGTTCTGTGGCAAAAGAGAGGCCAACCATGTTCGCGGAGACGTTGTCGAGGCTATCCGTTTCGGTATCGAAGGCGATAACGGGCGCTTTCTTCAGTTTCTCGATCCACTGTTTAAGCGTTGCTTCATCAAGAATGGTCACATAGTTTTCAGAAGATAATGCCGTGGCTGGCTCGTCAGCTTCTTCTCCGACGGCAGCCATCGCGGCTGCCGCAGGTTTCGCTGAAGGCTTGCCGCCCTTGGCCTGCAGCCATTTTCCTTCTTCAACGTCAGTAATCCAGCGCTTAAATTCATATTGCTTAAACAGGCTTAACAGTTCGTCAGCCGTCGGGGCGGCAACTTCCAGCTGCTCACAGGTCAGCTCCAGCTCAACGTCCGTTTTAATGGTGGCAAGCTTATAGGAGAGGTATGCCATCTCCTTATTCTGCTCGAGCTTCGCAGCCATGGTTTTTGCACCACGGAACGTCAGGCCAGCAATTTTTTCCGGCTCGGCGTACAGCGTCTCCAGGCCGCCCAGCCCCTGCAGCAGCGCCTGCGCTGTTTTTTCACCCACTCCCGGCACGCCCGGGATGTTATCTGAGGAGTCGCCCATCAGCGCCAGGAAATCGATAATCAATTCCGGCGGCACGCCGTATTTGGTGACAACTTCTTCTGGCCCCAGCACCGTGTTGGTCATGGTGTTGATAAGCGTGATATTCGGCGTGACCAGCTGGGCCATATCTTTATCGCCCGTGCTGATAAGCACCGGACGGCCTGCTTTTTCCGCTTCACGCGCCAGGGTGCCGATAACGTCATCGGCCTCTACGCCTGAAACCGCGAGCAGCGGCAGCCCCATTGCTTTCACCATCGCATGCAGCGGCTCGATCTGCGCGCGAAGATCATCCGGCATCGGCGGGCGGTGGGATTTGTAATGTTCGAACAGTTCGTCACGGAAAGTCTTACCTTTGGCATCGAAGACCACCGCCGCATGGGTTGGTTGATATTGCATGATCAGGCTGCGCAGCATATTCAGCACGCCATACATGGCGCCCGTTGGTTCGCCGGCGCTGTTGGTCAGCGGGGGAAACGCGTGATATGCGCGGTAAAGATAAGAGGAGCCATCAACCAGGATGAGGGGGTTTTCTTGGATCTGAACCATAATTTCCGTGCCTGTTTATCAGATTAGGGGTAAAGGATGCCACAGACAGAGCTAAAACTTGAGTTTTTCACCCGCTTTGCCACAAAAGATTTGTTGATCCCCGGGATCGCTCGCACATCCAATCTGTGGATAAGTTTGTGAATAGATTTATTCCACCGAATAAATTGCGATCGCCCTTAGCGCGATGTAACAATAATAACCTTATTTTTCATTGCATTAATTAAGATCCGCAGCATTCAGTGTATTGCTGGTGACAATTTGTGCCATGTGGATATAACTAAACGTTATTTTCTGTTCTTTCAGGCCCCGTCATTAAGTCCGATTTCTGATAAAATCAGCGCCTTGCGCCTGCGTAACCCGCGCTTTATACAATTAACCAGTTGAATAAATTCATTATGTCGAGATTACTCGCTGCGATAACGCTTATTTTGAGTATCGCACTTACCATTGTCGTCACCATTGCTTGTTCCGTGCCTATCATTCTGGCCGGAATAATCAAACTGTTGCTCCCGATCCC
Source organism: Scandinavium sp. UTDF21-P1B (assembly GCF_040750395.1). NCBI lineage: Bacteria > Pseudomonadati > Pseudomonadota > Gammaproteobacteria > Enterobacterales > Enterobacteriaceae > Scandinavium > Scandinavium sp. UTDF21-P1B. The sequence continues at coordinate 4,058 of NZ_JBFLVD010000027.1, read as the reverse complement.
GATGGTGTGGCGATCCGTCTCCGCATTTTGCAATCTGATGATGTACTGCTGGTGTTCTGGCCTGGCGCTGTTGTTGCACCTCAATCCGTGGTTGAAATGGGATGTTGAGGGTCTGGAAGGGCTGAATAAGAAAAACTGGTATCTGCTTATCTGTAATCACCACAGCTGGGCGGATATCGTGGTGCTGTGCGTACTGTTTCGCAAACACATCCCGATGAATAAATATTTCCTCAAGCAGCAACTGGCGTGGGTACCGTTCATCGGACTGGCCTGTTGGGCGCTGGATATGCCGTTTATGCGGCGCTATTCGCGCAGCTATTTGATTCGCCATCCGGAGCGCCGCGGCAAGGATGTGGAAACAACACGTCTCTCCTGCGAGAAATTCCGCAAGCACCCGACAACCATCGTGAATTTTGTCGAAGGCTCCCGCTTTACCGAGGAAAAGCGCCTGCAAACGCGTTCACCTTATCAACATTTGCTGCCGCCGAAGGCTGCCGGTATTGCGATGGCGCTGAACGTGCTGGGCAGCCAGTTTGATAAGCTGATGAACGTAACGCTCTGCTATCCGGAAAACGATCGCACACCGTTCTTCGATATGCTAAGCGGCAAGTTAACCCGAATTGTCGTACGTGTGGATCTGGTACCCATTGCGGAAGAACTGCACGGTGATTACGTGAACGATAAGAACTTTAAGCGTGCTTTCCAGCTGTGGCTGAATACGCTATGGGCAGAGAAAGACAGGCAAATAGAGGCGATAAAAGCGGACTTCAGCAGATAGTAGATTTCTGCGAGGAGCGCTGCTTGTCAGAGGGCCCCAAAGAAAAAACGCCGGTCATTAACCGGCGTTTTGTTTTTATTTCTTCTCAACCAGTTGCTTCACGGTATCGGCATACTGCTGCACGAACACGTCCATATTGCTGGTGTCCATGCCCTGCGGGTTCAGCTGATATTTACCATTAACGTACATCGCTGGAACACCCTGCAGCTGCAGATCCGCCGCCGCTTTTTCCTGCTGGGCAACGAGAGATTTCACCACGAAGCTGTTCCACGCCGCATCATAGTCTTCACCTTTCACGCCTGCATCGACAAAGACCTGGCGGATGTCAGCGACAGTCTGCACGGTCTGGGTTTTCTGTACGGCTTCAAACATAGGCGCGGTGATCTTATCTTCTACGCCCAGCGCCATCGCGACCGCCCATGCCTGAGTCAGGTCTTTACCCAACGGACCGAGGAACTCAACATGGTACTTCGTCATTTTGGTGCCTTCAGGCAGCTTCTGCTTCACCGTATCGGACACGTGCAGCACGCGCTCAAACTCATAGCAGTGCGGGCAGTAGAACGAGAAGAACTCGAGTACCTGTGGCTCACCCGCAACAGGCTTCTCAAGCGTGGAATACTGCTTACCGTCAGTGATCTGCGCCGCGGAAGCGCTGAATGCCAGAATCATTCCTGCCAGCGCCAGAAAAATCTTTTTCATTTTTAACTCTCTCCTGAAAATGTCTGTTAATACATCGGCGTTAATTGTAATGGAGGTTCCTGAAGGATTCTGACCTGTTCCAGGAACGTATGGCTTTGCCTGCGCCAGTTATCTTCCTCGGCAAGCCAGGGAAAATTAACCGGGAAAGCAGGATCTTCCCAGCGACGGATTATCCATGCCAGGTAATAAACCATGCGCATGGCGCGCAGTGGTTCGATGAGAGAGAGCTCAGCGGCGTCAAAGGCGCTGAACTCTTCATATGCTTCGAGAATAATATCCAACTGCATCAGGCGCTCGGCGCGATCGCCGTGCAGCAACATCCACAGATCCTGTACGGCAGGACCATTGCGGGCATCATCCAGATCGACAAACAGCGGCCCGTCGCGCCAGAGAATATTACCGGCATGACAGTCGCCATGAAGACGCAGGGAGGCAAACCGGGTGTGCCACTGCTGCATGACGGCATCGATAAGCTTATCGGCAGCGGCGAGAAATTCAGCCTTCAGTGAACCAGGGATCAGGGAGGTGTTTTCAAAAATCAGCCGGGGTTCCAGCAAATACTCCTGGATGCCCATATCCGGGCGTGCGGCAAAGCGCTTCTTGCGGCCCGTCTGATGCAGACGACCCAGATAGCGACCAACCCATTCCATCTGGTCCAGATTATCGGGTTCAAACTGGCGGCCTCCGACGCTCGGAAAGACGGCAAAGGAAAATCCCTGCTGGGTCAGCAGCGTTTCACCGTCAAAAGCGAGGGGGGCAGCAACGGGAACATCGTCGCCCTGTAGCTCAAGCGCAAACTGATGCTCTTCACGAATTTGCTCCACCGACCAACGCTGCGGACGATAGAATTTGACGACGAAACGACGCCGGTCTTCATCCTGAAACTGCCAGACGCGATTCTCATAGCTATTGAGCGGCGTCAGACCCGAATCCACCCGAATGCCCTGATCAAAAAGGGCATCCACGATGGTATCCGGGTGAAGGGTCTGGAAAGTAAAAGCCTTATCGTTCATCCGATTATCCGGAAATAACTGCGAATAATTCAGGATATCATTTCGCAGCCTTTTCGGTGGCACCGCTTACAAGCTTTTACTCTTTAATTACGCCACGAGCACGGAGCAGCGCGGTTTTGAAATCGTCTTCATAATCTTTCTGAATCCCAGGGATCACCGCATCTTTTGCTGAATCGCGCATTTTAAGATGGTAAATCAGGATATCGTCGGAAAGATCCGTCAGCTCACCGTCAAAACCTGACTCCTTCGCCAGTTTCTGTAAGAATTGCATCAGATTCAGCTCTGGCTCTTTTTGCCAGGCTGGCTGGAGGAGTTCAATCACTTCATTCAGACGTTTACATTTCATTCATTTGCTCCTTACGCTTAACCATCACACGTTAGCAGGGTCAAACCCACAATAAAAGAGGCGATATTCGTGAATCAGCAGCCAGAAATCACTGGCATCATTCTGGCGGGCGGCAAGGCAAGTCGGATGGGTGGCCTGGACAAAGGATTACAGGAACTTAACGGCATCCCGCTTTGGCGGCACGTCGCCAGAACGCTCGCGGCACAAACCAGCAGACTTGCGATCAGCGCCAACCGTTCGCTGGATAGCTGGCGTGCCAGCGGCTATGAAGTAATTCAGGACGCGTTGCCCGATTTTCCAGGCCCGCTTGCCGGGATGCTCTCTGTGATGAAGCACTCTACGGATGAGTGGTTCCTGTTTTGTCCCTGTGACACACCGTTTATCCCAACAAATCTTGCAGAACGCTTTCTTCAGTATAAAACCGACGCTCAGGTAGTTTGGGCCTTTGACGGCGAGAGAGATCATCCTGCAATTTCGCTCGTTAATCGCAGCGTAATCCCCACACTGGAAGCCTACCTTGAGTCCGGCGAACGCCGGGTGATGGTATTTCTGCAGCAATGTGGCGGCCATCGCGTTGATTTTAGCGACATGAAATCGGCATTTATCAACGTGAATACTTTAGTGGATTTGCAGAATATGCAGGTGAAGTCATGATTCCTGTTCTGGCGATTGCTGCATGGAGTGGTACCGGGAAAACCACGCTGCTTAAGCGACTTATTCCCGAACTGTGCTCACGTGGCATACGACCAGGGCTAATCAAGCACACGCACCATCGGATGGACGTCGATACGCCAGGCAAAGACAGCTACGAATTACGTAAGGCAGGCGCAGCGCAAACTCTGGTGGCCAGCACGGAGCGCTGGGCATTGATGACGGAAACACCTCAGGCCGAAGAACTCGATCTGGATTATCTCGTGAGCAGGATGGATTTGTCGAAACTGGATCTTATTCTGGTTGAAGGATTTAAGCACGAGTCTGTCGCGAAGATCTTGCTGTTCAGAGAAGGCACTACGCATAGCATTGAAGAGCTGTGCATCGACGAACATGTGATTGCGGTCGCCAGTGATGTGCCTGTTGATATCGAGCATCGCCTACTTGATATTAACAATATCAAAGAGATAGCTGACTTTGTTGAATTTTGGATGACCGCGAAATAAAGGTAAAGAGGAATGCCTCTGTCCCACTCAGGAGAGCCCTCACGGGCAAACAGCAGACAACAAAA